>CABSZQ010000182.1 GCA_902482195.1 uncultured Haemophilus sp. | reverse complement strand
TTTCTGGTTTTTGATGAAATTAAAAAGACAGCGTTTTCCGAAAAGCCGTAAAGCGATGATGTATGCGATATTAGCCGGGATCTTTTTAGCTTTTGATTTATCTTTTTGGCATGAAAGTGTATATGCGGTAGGGCCGGGTATTTCAACGTTGCTGAATAGCTTGCAGATTTTCTTTTTGGCAGCAATTGGCTATTTTTTCTTTGGTGAACGCCAAAGTAAGTTACAAATATTAAGCCTTTTTTTAGCAGTTGTTGGTGTTGTCTTAATCACAGGGGAAGAACTACAACATAATTTTGAAGGGATGTACGGCATTATCATTGGGCTCATTTCTGCAGGCATGCTTGCGGCTTCAATGATTATGATTAAAAAGGTGCACGAAGAAGAGCCAACGGCTTTATTTCCATTAATGTTTATTCTGAGCGTGAGTGGTGCTTTGGTCTTAATTATTCCTTCGCTTATTTTTAATTACGATAACCTTTATCCAACCACATTTACCGATTGGGGATTGGTATTTATTTATGGTACGGTGATGCAATGCTTAGCGTGGGGAATGATTGCTTATACCATTCCTTACTTATCCTTAGGTTTAACTGGCTTATTACTTCTTTCTGAACCTATGGTGGCGCTCATAATTGATTATTTTGGCTTGGATAAGCCCATCAATCATTGGCAATGGGCGGGTGCTGTGCTGACATTAGTCGCGATTTATCTTGGCTCTCAAAAAAGCAAAACTGCTTAAAACAAAAAAGTGCGGTAAATTTCACCGCACTTTGTCTTCACATTAAACCAATTACTCAGCTGCTTTCTTTTTCAAGTATTGATAGAGCTCGTCTTTAATCCGTAATTTTTCTTTTTTCAAGTTCTCAATTTCCGTATGAGTTGCGAGTTCTATGTTATCAATCTTATTTTTGATCTCTTGGTCTAACACATTGTGTTTTTCAAACAAGCGATCAAAATAAGCATCTTTGTTTTTGAGATTAGTAATTAAATCGCGAAATTCAGGAAACATAGGTTACTCCTCTTGGTTAACGTTCATTTTCATTATAGAACTTTTTTTTGCTGTTTCTAGTGCCTCATTCTCAGAATTTGACAGAGATCACAAAATTAAATTATGGCAAAGTGCGGTCACAAAATTGAATGTTTTTTGAAGTGGTTAATTAAAGAAAAATCAGGGTTTTAACTGGTTTATTTGCTCAAAGCACGCTAGAATAAAGGCATCTGTTTCATAATGAAAAATAGGGAATTCCAATGATCGATCCAAATTTACTCCGTAATAATCTGGCTGAAGTAGCAGAAAAATTAAAAGTAAAACGTAACTTTATTCTTGATACGGAAAAACTTACCGCATTAGAAGAACAACGCAAAGATTTACAAGTAAAAACTGAAACATTACAAGCAGAGCGTAATGCGCGTTCCAAAGCTATTGGTGCAGCAAAAGCACGTGGTGAAGACATTGCGCCATTATTGGCCGAAGTGGATAACATGGGTGAACAGCTTAACGAAGCGAAAACTAAACTTGATGCCGTGTTAGCAGAAATCAATCAAATCGCGTTAAGCATTCCAAACATCCCTGCGGATGAAGTGCCATTAGGTAAAGATGACACTGAAAATAAAGAAATTTTACGTTGGGGTACGCCGCGTACATTTGATTTTGAGATCAAAGATCACGTGTCATTAGGTGAAGATGCCAATGGCTTAGATTTTGCCGCAGGAGCTAAATTGGCGGGTGCACGCTTTGCAGTAATGAAAGGTCAAATTGCTAAAATGCACCGTGCATTAGCACAATTCATGTTAGATCTTCATACTGAACAACATGGCTATTTAGAAACCTATGTGCCTTATTTAGTTAACCATGCGACCCTTTATGGTACAGGTCAATTACCAAAATTCGGTGAAGATTTATTCCATACTTTAGCGCTAGAAGGCGAACAGCCTTACGCATTAATTCCAACTGCGGAAGTGCCGGTAACTAACCTTGTACGTGATGTGATTATTGATGAAGCAGAATTGCCAATCAAAATGACCGCACATACACCATGTTTCCGTTCTGAAGCGGGATCGTATGGTCGTGATACCCGTGGTTTAATTCGTATGCACCAATTTGATAAAGTAGAAATGGTACAAATCGTAGATCCAGATAAATCTATGGAAGCGCTTGAAGAATTAACGGGCCATGCAGAAAAAGTATTACAACTTTTAAATCTACCATATCGTAAAGTCTTACTTTGTACCGGTGATATGGGCTTTGGCTCTTGCAAAACTTACGACTTAGAAGTGTGGGTGCCTGCACAAAATACTTATCGTGAGATTTCTTCTTGCTCAAATATGTGGGATTTCCAAGCACGTCGTATGCAAGCTCGTTGCAAAGCGAAAGGAGATAAGAAAACTCGCTTAGTGCATACATTGAATGGCTCTGGTTTAGCGGTAGGCCGTACATTAGTGGCTGTGCTTGAGAACTATCAAAATGCAGACGGCTCAATTACTGTGCCAGAAGTATTACGTCCTTACATGGGCGGATTAGAAGTGATCTGCAAATAATCCAAAATATATTAATTCAATTTAGGGCTAATTTTTATTAGCCCTTTCTTTCATTTAGAGAAATGAGATTTTTATTCTAGTCTTTGAGATAAATCCACATCAATATTCATGCGTTTAGAGGTAATCTTATAAGGTATCAATTTTTAGGAGAATAATAATGACTGATAAACGACCGTTTCCATTACCAACCGGGTATTTTGCAATTCCACTAGGTTTAGGTGCCTTGTCTTTAGCCTGGCTGCATATGGGTGATACGCTCTCTTTTTCTCGGAATGTGAGTGATATTATTAGCGTAACGTCTGTTTCAGTATGGGCACTTTTCGTCTTGCTTTATATTTATAAAATGATTTATTTCTCTCACGAAGTACGCGATGAATATTGCTGTCCGATACGTTTTTCTTTTCTTGCCTTAATACCGATTACAACGATGTTAAGCGGGGATATTCTGTATCGTTGGTTTCCTCTCATTGGTGAGGGATTAATTTGGCTCGGTACAATTGGGCAATTGTTGTTTGCTTCAGTGCGTATTAGTGCATTATGGAAAGATGGCACATTTGAGCAGAAATCGACACTGCCACCATTTTATTTGCCCTCTGTCGCGACTAATTTCACCAGTGCCTCATCATTAGCCTTATTAGGCTATCAAGATCTAGGTTATTTGTTCTTAGGGGCGGGGATGATTGCTTGGATTATTTATGAACCGGCATTATTACAGCGCTTACGTGTGTTGCAGATTGAACCTCAATTTCGTCCAACTATGGGGATCATTTTAGCGCCAGCATTTGTGGGCTCGTCGGCTTACTTGTCGCTTAATGGAGGAGAGATTGATCTTTTCGTTAAGCTCTTATGGGGATACGGCTTTTTACAAATGTTCTTTTTAATTCGCCTTTTCCCTTGGATTAGTGAAAAAGGGCTGAATATTGGTTTTTGGTCTTTTTCATTCGGATTAGCTTCTTTAGCAAACGGGGCCGTTTCTTTTGTTCATCATAACGTACTTAGTGGCTTGGCAAACAGTGCGTTTATCTTTGCTAATTTGATGATTGGTGCGTTAGTACTGATGACGCTAGTAAAGCTCTTAAAAGGACAATTTTGGTTAAAGTAGTGTAAACAAAAAGTGCGGTTAAAAATGACCGCACTTTTTTTTATGAATTTTTAAATCACAGCTTATCATTGACAAAAAATTAGACATGTCGTTTTGCTGTTGATGTAAATGCAATTTTATCTGGTCGATAACTAATACTCCCATATTGAAACGGTCGACCATCAGCCAAATAAGTGGTACTCGTCACATTCACAACCATGTCATACT
>CABSZQ010000181.1 GCA_902482195.1 uncultured Haemophilus sp. | reverse complement strand
GGTCTGAAGCGATTAAAATGTTACGTGAAAAACGTGTAGTCATTTTCTCAGCCGGTACCGGTAGCCCATTCTTTACTACAGATTCTGCCGCATGCTTACGTGGTATCGAAATTGAAGCGGATATCGTGTTAAAAGCGACCAAAGTTGATGGTGTGTATGATTGCGATCCAGCAAAGAATCCTAACGCAAAGCTATACCATAAATTATCTTATGCAGAAGTGATTGATAAAGAATTAAAAGTAATGGATTTAGCCGCATTCACACTTGCGCGTGACCACGGTATGCCAATTCGTGTATTTAATATGTGTAAACCAGGTGCGTTACGCAAAGTTGTACTCGGTACAGAAGAAGGTACAACGATTAGTTAATTTTTAAACGAATAAAACGGCGAGAAAGTATCTCGCCTTTTTTATGAATAAATTTATTCAAAACTCCCTAAAAATCCAGTAAAATCACTATGTTTTATCTTTATTATTTATTGAAAAGGACAGATGAATGATTAATGAAATTAAACAAGATGCTGAAGCTCGCATGGAAAAAAGCCTCGAAGCGTTGCGTGGGCATATTGCGAAAATCCGTACAGGTCGTGCACAACCTAGCTTATTAGACGCGATTCAAGTGGAATACTATGGTGCAGCGACGCCACTTCGTCAATTAGCTAACGTTGTTGCAGAAGATGCGCGTACTTTAGCGGTAACGGTATTTGACCGTTCTTTAATCAGCGCAGTAGAAAAGGCGATTTTAACTTCTGATTTAGGTTTAAATCCATCTTCAGCGGGTACAACGATTCGCGTACCTCTTCCTCCATTAACTGAAGAACGTCGTCGTGATTTAATTAAAATCGTAAAAGGCGAAGGTGAACAAGGTAAAGTCGCGATTCGTAACGTGCGTCGTGATGCAAATGATAAAATCAAAGCATTATTAAAAGACAAAGAAATCAGCGAAAACGATCAACACAAAGCAGAAGAAATCATTCAAAAAGTGACTGATAGCTATATCAAAAAAGTGGATGAGATCTTAGCAGATAAAGAAAAAGAATTAATGGATTTCTAATTGTCGAACCATGTTTTGGGGCAGACCAAGTGTCTGCCCTTGTTCTATTCTGATAAAAAAATAAAAGCACAAAGTGCGGTCGAAAATTTATGCAAAAACAAAATCTTGTTATTTTAGGATCAACCGGTTCTATTGGTCATAGCACCCTTTCTGTTATCGAACATAATCCTGACAAATACCATGCCTTTGCGTTAGTGGGAGGCAAAAATGTTGAGATAATGTTTGAGCAATGCGTGAAATTTCAACCGCATTTTGCTGCATTAGATGATGAAAATGCAGCAAAGATATTGCGAGAAAAATTAGCCCCGCATCACATTAAAACGGAAATTTTAGCCGGACAGAAAGCCATTTGTGAGCTAGCAGCGCATCCAGACGCAGATCAAGTTATGGCGGCCATCGTTGGAGCCGCTGGATTATTACCGACCCTTTCTGCGGTAAAAGCGAGTAAGAAAGTCTTGCTTGCAAATAAAGAATCCTTGGTAACTTGTGGCCAGATCTTTATTGATGCAGTGAAGCAGTCAAAAGCAAAATTATTGCCTGTTGATAGTGAGCATAACGCGATTTTTCAATCCTTACCGCCTGAGGCACAAGAAAAGGTTGGATTTTGTCCTTTGAAAGAATTAGGGGTCAGTAAAATTGTCTTAACCGGTTCTGGTGGACCTTTCCGTTATACGCCATTAAACGAGTTTGAGAATATAATTCCCGCACAAGCCGTTGCTCATCCAAACTGGTCAATGGGCAAAAAAATCTCTGTGGATTCTGCCACAATGATGAATAAAGGTTTAGAGTACATTGAGGCACGCTGGTTATTTAATGCATCAGCAGATGAAATGGAAGTGATTATTCATCCTCAATCTATTATTCATTCAATGGTGCGTTATGTAGATGGCTCGGTCATCGCTCAAATGGGTAACCCGGATATGCGTACGCCCATTGCGGAAACCATGGCTTATCCAAATCGCACCGTAAGTGGTGTGGAACCATTAGATTTCTTTAAAATCAAAGAATTGACATTTATTGAACCTGATTTTAATCGTTATCCAAATTTAAAATTAGCGATTGATGCTTTTGCAGAAGGGCAGTATGCGACAACCGCTATGAATGCAGCAAATGAAATTGCAGTACAAGCCTTTTTAGATGGCTATATTAAATTTACAGATATTGCAAAAATTAACCAAGCAGCGATTGAGCAAATGCCATCTTCTACCATTTCAAGCATTGATGATGTATTAGCCGTAGATAAGCAAGCTCGTGAATTAGCCGATTCTCTGATTAAAAAGTTGATGTAGAATACGCAAAAGTGCGGTCATAAAATCCGAATATTTTAGAATGAAAGAACTTGATAACAATAACATTCCCGAACATGTTGCTATTATTATGGATGGCAATGGGCGTTGGGCGAAACAACAAAATAA
The DNA here is from genome assembly GCA_902482195.1 of uncultured Haemophilus sp. Taxonomy (GTDB): domain Bacteria; phylum Pseudomonadota; class Gammaproteobacteria; order Enterobacterales; family Pasteurellaceae; genus Haemophilus_D. The sequence goes on along the minus strand of CABSZQ010000181.1, from coordinate 1,386 downwards.
GCTGCGTATTTTTGGACATACAAACGGTGTGGCAGCCGTGCGCCGTGCGGTGAGTTATGCACGACAAACTGGCATTAAATTTTTGACGTTATATGCGTTTAGCAGCGAAAACTGGAATCGTCCCGAGCAAGAAGTAAGCGCATTAATGACGCTTTTTATGCAAGCACTTGATCGAGAAGTTAAAAAATTACACAAAAATAATATTCGTCTAAAGATTATCGGTGATGTTTCTCGTTTTAGTGAGAAATTGCAAGAGAAGATCGCAAAAGCAGAAAATTTAACAGAAAATAATACCGCACTGACTTTAAATATTGCGGCGAATTACGGTGGTTGTTGGGATATTGTTCAAGCGACTCAACAACTCGCTGAAAAAGTAAAAAATAATGAGATTTCGGTGAGTGATATTAATGAATCACTTTTCCAGCAACATTTAGTCACACAAGATGAGCCGCCAGTCGATTTGTTAATTCGGACGAGCGGTGAGCAACGTATTAGCAATTTCTTGCTTTGGCAAATTGCGTATGCGGAATTGTGTTTTTTAGATGTGCTTTGGCCGGATTTTAGTGAAAAAGATTTTAATCAGGCAATTGCCTGCTATCAACAACGTCATCGCCGTTTTGGCGGGACAGAATAAGCGGAGAACTTATGCTTAAAGAACGTGTATTATCAGCCATTGTATTGATTGCTTTGGTATTATGTGCCTTGTTCTTATTTACCCCATTTTATTTTGCCCTAGCCTTAGGCTTTGTGGCGACGCTTGGTATTTGGGAGTGGGCTCAATTTGCTCGTTTTAAAAATCCTTTGGCGCGTCTTTGTATTGCGGCATTTTTAGGCGCATTTATCTTCCTTTGGCTTTATAACGAAGGTAATTATTTAGATGCGGGGCGAGTGTTTGAAAACTACTTACCGTTATTATTGCTAAACTCTGTCGGTTGGTGGGCCCTTGCATTAGTGTTAGTGGTGACTTATCCAAGCTCAGCGAAGTTTTGGGGTAAAAATATTCCTTTACAACTTCTGTTTGCTTTTTCTACGTTGATTCCTTTTGTGGCAGCCGTCTTACGTTTACGTTTAGATAATTATACCGCTGATCCACATCATGGTTTATTCTTATTGCTTTATGTGTTTGTATTGGTATGGGCGGCTGACTCTGGTGCCTATTTTGCGGGGCGAGCCTTTGGTAAGCACAAACTTGCACCAAAAGTATCACCAGGAAAAACATGGCAAGGGGTATTTGGAGGCATGATCACCGCGGCGGTATTGGCATTTGTATTTATCCATTTCTCAGGTGAAACCTTATTAGGTAGCCGTGCAATGAGTGGTTTTGTTGTGCTTTCTGTGGCAACAGTGGCTATTTCTGTATTAGGTGATTTGGCCGAAAGTATGTTT
>CABSZQ010000180.1 GCA_902482195.1 uncultured Haemophilus sp. | reverse complement strand
CTATACAGAGGTGAACAAAGGTGAATTAACCTTCCGTAACGCAGCAGACTTATATCTCTATCCAAATACCTTAGTTGTGGTCAAAGCAACCGGTGAAGAATTGAAAGAATGGTTAGAATGTAGCGCAGGTATGTTTAAACAAATAGATCCAACAAGTGACAAACCACAATCGTTACTTGATTGGGACGGCTTCCGTACTTATAACTACGATGTGATTGACGGCGTAAATTATGAATTCGACCTGACCCAACCACCGCGTTATGACGGCGAATGTAAATTGATTAACCCGAACTCACACCGAGTGGTGAATTTAACTTACCAAGGTAAACCGGTTGATCCAAAAGCAGAATTCTTAATTGCGACTAACAACTATCGCGCTTACGGTAACAAATTCCCAGGCACAGGTGATGCGCATATCGTTTACGCTTCTCCTGATGAAAACCGCCAAATTCTTGCGGATTACATCAAAGCAGAAAGCGAAAAAAATGGCCATGTAAACCCAAGTGCAGATAAAAACTGGCGCTTTGCACCGATTAAAGGTAACGATAAATTAGACGTGCGTTTTGAAACCTCGCCAAGCGAGCAAGCTGCGAAATTTATTCAAGACAATGCACAATACCCAATGAAGAAAGTCGGCACCGATGAAGTTGGATTTGCGGTATATCAAATCGATTTATCGAAATAACAAAAAAGGGCGTGCTCAGCACGCCCTACTTATTTCAAAGTGCGGTCAATTTTGACCTTATTTTTCTTCTTTTGGAAGTCTGATTAAGGAAAAGATCAAGCCGCCCCAAATCACAAAAAGCGCCACAATCATCATTGCAATTGCAATACCTGTCATCTTTATTCTCCTTTTTCTTCAAGATTGAGGTTCTCTTCATTTTTCCATTTTAAGCGAGAAAGAATGAATGAAACGACTACAAGCAAAATTGCCATCCCCCAACCGAAGGTATTTACGAACCAGCTTGGATAACCTTCATAACCTTCTGTAAATACCTTCGCACCTTCACTCAATAACATAAAGGCAAGAATACCCGTGGTGATTACAATGCATAAACGCCATAGGAAACCGACTTTGAATGAAGAGCTTTCATTTAAGTGGCTACCTAATAAGCCAAGTTTTTCATTTGCTACAATCACAATTAATGAAACAAATGCTACCGCTACAATACCAAAGTAGTTTACGAATTTATCCAACACATCAAGCATTGGTAGACCGGTTGTGGTACCGAATAAAATTACTGACACCACCATCATTGGTAAACCAACAATAAAGGTCGCTTTTGCTCGACGTAAACGGAGTTTATCTTGAATCGCTGAAATGATTACTTCAATAACAGAGATAAATGAAGTTAATGCCGCGAAAGTTAATGAACCGAAGAACAATACCCCTAACACTTCACCAAATGGTGCTTTATTAATGATGGTTGGGAATGCAAAGAAGGCTAAACCAATACCGCCTTTTGCCACTTCACTCACTTCCACACCTTGTGCAGCTGCTATAAAACCTAATGCCGCAAATACACCGATACCGGCAAGTACTTCAAAGCTTGAGTTCGCAAAGCCAACAACTAAACCACTTCCTGTTAAATCAGAATCTTTTTTCAGGTAAGACGCATAAGTGATCATAATCCCGAAACAAATAGAAAGAGAGAAGAAGATTTGACCGTAAGCCGCAATCCACACACTTGGGTTAGACAATTTAGACCAGTCTGGGGTAAATAACGCATTCAAGCCTTTTTCTGCACCAGGTAGGAATAAAGAATAAACAACCAACGCCACAAACATCACCACTAAAATAGGCATTAAGATGTCTGAAGATTTAGAAATCCCTTTTTTAATACCTAAAGAAAGTACGCCTAATGCTACTAACCATACTGCGATTAATGGGCCTGTCACCATGCCAACAAACTCAAAGCTCACACCATTAGCGATATCGCCCATTTTTAAGAATTCGTGTAGGAAGAAATCAATTGGTTTATCGCCCCAGGCAGAATTAAGTGAGAAGTAGGTGTAGCTTGCCGCCCAACCTAATACTACTGCGTAGTAAAGACCGATGATGACGTTCACCATCACCTGCCACCAACCAAACACTTCAAAGTGCGGGTTAAAACGACGATAAGAAAGTGGTGCACCACCACGATGGCGATGACCGATTGCGTAATCTAAGAAAAGCAATGGAATACCGGCGGTTAAAAGTGCAATAAGGTAAGGGATAATAAATGCACCGCCTCCGTTTTCATAAGTGGTGTAAGGGAAACGCCAAATGTTTCCTAAACCAACAGCGGATCCAATTGCCGCCATAATAAATGCTTTCCGACCAGAGAAGGTCTCACGCTTTGCGTTTGACTGCGTCATATTAAGTTCCTTTTTGATGAAGAAAGATTTCAATATAATGAATTCTAAAACCGAGTCAAGGACTTGGTTAAAAGAGCGGTTAAAAATAGTGAATTTTTTTTAAAATTTACTGTCTAAAGGCCGAATTTAATCTCTATTAACAACCAAAAGGAAACATTTATGGATCTCAACAGCATTTTAAATCAAGTTTTAGATGTCGCTAAAAACTCTGCAAGCAAACTTGAAACCGGCAATCAAACTATCGACTCTATCACCAAAGTTGGTGGTGGTGCAGCGTTAGGCGGTATCTTATCGATGATTTTAGGCCGTAGTGGCGGTGCAAGTTTAGCAAAATTAGGCTCACTTGCTGTTTTAGGTAACCTTGCTTATCAAGCTTACCAAAACTATCAAAAATCCCAACAAAGCAGCCAACCAAACATCTCAGAAAATGCATTTGATGTATTAAATTCATCAAGCCATGTCGATGCAGGTGAATTAATTTTACGTACTATGATCGCCGCAGCGGCAGCAGACGGTGAAATCACTGAAGATGAAAAACAAACTATTGCAAACGAAGCGGGTAACAACCCTGAATTAGCACAATGGATTGCACAAGAAATCCAAAATCCAATTTCTATCAACGAAATTGCACGTCTTGTAGGCAACGATACTGCACTTGCAAGCAATGTGTACTTAGCGGCTCGTTTAGTAAGCAAAGATTTATCTCGCAAAGAAATCATTTTCTTAGCAGACTTAGCAAAAGCGTTAAGCTTAGACGATGCGCTTGTTGAACAATTAGAAAAACAAGCAGGCTTCTAATTTTACGCACAGAAAACATCACGTTTTCTGACCGCACTTTTCATTCAAAAACACGATAATGTTTGTTATCGTGTTTTTTTCATTGGTTTTTTCGCGAAAACCTAACCAAAGGCGAAAAATTCCGCTACAATGCTGAACTTCAGTGTTTATAAAATTATTCAATAATCATAAAAACGGGAAGCAACATGACAGGCGCACAACTCATTATCCAATGTTTAAAAGCGCATGGCGTAACCGATCTTTTCGGCTACCCAGGCGGGGCAATCATGCCAACCTATGATGCAATTTATGACTCAGGTCTTGACCACCTTCTTTGCCGTAACGAACAAGGTGCCGCAATAGCCGCAATTGGTTATGCTCGCTCTACAGGCAAAGTAGGCGTATGTGTCGCAACGTCAGGCCCAGGTGCGACCAATTTAATTACAGGTTTAGGTGATGCCTTTGCTGATTCTGTGCCTCTCGTAGCATTTACTGGCCAAGTGGCTGCTCCCCTTATCGGTACAGATGCTTTCCAAGAAGCTGATGTTTTAGGTTTATCTCTTGCTTGCACCAAGCACAGCTACATTGTGCAATCCATCGAAGAACTCCCCGAAATTATTGCCTCAGCTTTCCAAATTGCACAAAGTGGCAGACCTGGGCCTGTTCTCATCGATGTGCCTCGTAACATCCCTGTCTTTTATACACATCCCGAGCCCACGAGACAGGCAGAAATCTCGTATGCCGTCTTCTGCTTGAAAAAAA
>CABSZQ010000179.1 GCA_902482195.1 uncultured Haemophilus sp. | reverse complement strand
GAATATTAAAGGTGGTGGCGAAGGCTGGACGATTATTGATACATTCGGCGGTTCGGGCTTATTAAGCCACGCAGCCAAAGTAATTAAACCTAAAGCACACGTGATTTACAATGATTTTGATGGCTATGCGGAGCGATTGGCGCACATTGATGACATTAACAAGTTGCGTGCTGAGCTTTACTCTGTAGTTGGTAACGTTACGCCAAAAAATAAACGCATGACGAAGGATTGTAAAGCAGAATGCATCAGAATCATTCAAAACTTCAAAGGGTATAAAGATTTAAATTGCTTAGCTAGTTGGTTATTATTCAGTGGGCAACAAGTAGCAACGCTTGATGACTTATTCCAACATGATTTTTGGCATTGTATTCGTCAGTCTGACTATCCAAAGGCAGACGGCTATTTGGACGGCGTAGAGATTATGAAAGAATCATTCCACACGCTTTTGCCTAAGTTTAGCGATGATCCAAAAGCGTTGTTTGTATTAGATCCACCATATCTATGCACTAGACAAGAAAGTTACAAGCAGGCGACTTACTTTGATTTAATCGACTTTTTGCGATTAATCAACATTACTCGACCGCCTTATATCTTCTTCAGTTCAACTAAGTCGGAGTTTGTGCGGTTTATTGAGTATATGCAGGAAGATAAGATTGATAATTGGCAAAACTTTGATAATGCGCAACGAATTGTAGTCAATGCCTCAGCAAGCTATTCAGGTAAGTATGAGGATAATATGGTTTACAAGTTCTAAACTGTAAAATTTAAACGCCCTTTAACGATGATTTAAAGGGCGTTTTTTTGTCTAAGTTTAATCTGTGATTTATTTTGCATAAGCGTTTTAGTATTATGCAAAATAAATCCCAATTTTATGCAAAAAGTTTTGCGAACTTATAAATGATCTGCATTTTGCGATGCAAGGGCATATTTTGGATCAAGCTGTGGTAATGGGCACCTATGATGTTTAATCATTTATAGCTCATTCTAAAAATACCATAAAAAATGACCGCACTTCGATAAAGTGCGGTCATTTATTTTGAGGTTTTATAATGTGATTTTATTTGATGAATCTTTCACTAATTTCGCGTGCGCTTTTTTCTGTTCTTTCATTTTATTGCTCGTTTCACGGCGTAAAGTTGAAAGTTCCGCATTACGAATGTTGTACTCATCCACACGACCTTCATAGTCATCACGCATATTTTCGATAATCGCACGAATATCTTCAATGCTCATATCATCACGAATATATTGATTTAAGTTATCTAATAATAAGACACGTTTTTGGTTATCACGAATTTTGCGGTTGTTGTCTTCAATATCGCGTTTAAGTTTATTTTTTAAACGATACAAACGCACATACTCTAATACTTCTTGGAAGGATTTACTTACATTTCCCATGATCGACTCTCTCAAAGTTAAAAACAAACTCGGAGTAATGTAGCCTTTTTTTTCGTCCCCGTCAAAAGCTTAAATTTAAATTGATGGATTAGATCAAAAAACTGTTTGATTTAGTTGATTATTCTATTCGGTAGTGGTAAAAATGAAGAATCCATTCAAAATAAAATAAGGAAACACAATGTCAAAAGTCTTTAATTTTAGCGCTGGTCCAGCCATGATTTTTCCTGAGGTCTTACAAAAAGCACAAGCAGAGCTAACCAACTGGCTTGGTCAAGGTGTATCGGTAATGGAAGTCAGTCACCGTGGCAAATATTTTATGGAATTGATTGCTCAAGCAGAAAAAGATTTACGTGAGGTGTATCATATTCCTGATAACTATCGTGTGTTATTCCTACAAGGTGGGGCTCGTGGTCAATTTGCGGCATTACCAATGAACTTAATCGGTGAGAAAGGCAAAGCGCTTTACTTAAATAGCGGTCACTGGTCTGCAACTGCGGCTAAAGAAGCGCGTAACTTTGCTGAAATTGATGAAATTACCATTGTGGAAAATGGTGAGCACACACGCATCACCAATCTTGATTTCAGTGACATTGCGGAACAATACGATTACGTTCACTATTGCCCAAATGAAACCATCAGCGGTGTAGAAATTTTTGATGTACCAAATGTGGGCAATACGGTACTTGTAGCAGATATGTCATCTAATGTGCTCTCTCGCGAAATTGATATTAGCAAATTTGGTGTCATTTACGCTGGTGCACAAAAAAATCTTGGCCCAGCAGGGATTACACTTGTGATTATTCGCGATGATTTAATTGGGCATGCTCGCCAAGCGACACCATCAATTTGGAATTACGCCACACAACGTGATGCTGACTCTATGATCAATACCCCGCCAACATTTGCTTGGTATCTCTGTTCATTAGTCTTCAAACACATTCAAGCAATTGGTGGCTTAAAAGAAATTGCAAAACGTAATGCCGTGAAAGCACAAACCCTTTATGACTACATTGATAGCAGTAAACTCTATCGTAACGTCGTGGCTAAAGAAAACCGTTCAACTATGAATGTGACATTCGTAACAGGTAATCCAGAGCTTGATGCTAAATTTGTCGCAGAATCTACAGCTGCCGGTCTTCAAGCTTTAAAAGGTCACAAAGTGTTAGGTGGTATGCGTGCATCTATCTATAACGCGATGCCATTAGAAGGCGTACAAGCGCTCATTGAATTCATGAAAAAATTTGAAGCTGAAAATAGCTAATTATCTGATTCATTAAACTCAACGTGCGGGCTGAAAGGCCCGCTCGTTTTTATAAGGAAAGCATATGCAATACATCAACGTCGCCAATCAAGGCGTAAAATCTCTTTCACCTTACCAAGCTGGAAAACCAATCGAAGAACTCGAACGCGAACTAGGCATTACTAATATCGTTAAACTTGCCTCAAATGAAAACCCTTTCGGTTTTCCTGAAAGTGCGAAAAAAGCCATTCAAGCCCAACTTGATCATTTAACTCGCTACCCTGATGCGAATGGTTTTGAACTTAAAGCGGCTATTGCAAAAAAATTTGGTGTGCAACCAAACCAAATCACCCTTGGCAATGGTTCTAACGATTTATTAGAGCTCTTTGCTCATACCTTTGCGGGTGAGCATGATGAAGTGATTTATTCACAATACGCCTTTATTGTTTACCCTTTAGTGACCAAAGCCATTAACGCTGTCGCAAAAGAAATTCCTGCTAAAGATTGGGGACACGATTTAAATGGATTTTTGACCGCACTTTCAGATAAAACCAAGCTGATTTTTATTGCCAATCCAAACAATCCAACGGGGAATTTCTTAACGGAAGCAGAATTGGATGCTTTCTTGGCAAAAGTACCTGAAAATGTGATTGTGGTATTAGATGAAGCTTATACTGAATTTACCCATCCAAGCGAACGGGTTAATTCTTTTGCGTTACTGGAAAAATACCCAAACCTTATCGTTTCTCGCTCTCTATCAAAAGCTTATGGATTGGCGGGTTTACGCATTGGTTACGCAGTCTCTAATCCTGAAATCGCAGACTTATTAAACCGTGTTCGTCAACCGTTTAACTGTAATAGCCTTGCTTTAACCAGTGCGATTGCGGTGATGAACGATGATGCCTTTGTCGAAAAAGTGGCGGAGAACAATCGCCAAGAAATGAAACGTTATGAAGCCTTCTGTCAACAATATGGCTTAGACTTTATTCCGTCTAAAGGTAACTTTATTACCATTGATTTTAAACAGCCTGCCGCACCAATTTATGATGCATTATTACGTGAAGGCGTGATTGTACGCCCAATTGCAGGTTATGGCATGCCAAATCACTTACGTATCAGTATTGGCTTACCACAAGAAAATGACAAATTTTTTACTGCACTCGTTAAAGTGCTGAATTTAGGAAAATAAAAATAAGGCGCGTTCTTTTAACTAGAAAGCGCCTTTTTATTTATTCAGGAAAAATCTCATTCAATATCAATGC
>CABSZQ010000178.1 GCA_902482195.1 uncultured Haemophilus sp. | reverse complement strand
ATAAATCACACTTCGACCTAAAATATCGCAGAATAAAACAAATACGGCACCCAACAAGGCGGTATGAGATAACACTTTCTTCAAGTTATCCCCTAAATAAAGTGTGACGATATTCGGAATAATTAACCCCAAGAAAGGGATCACGCCAACAGACACGATAATAATCGAAGAGACCACTGCCACAATGAGCAGACCGAGATAAAGTACTTGGTTGTAATTTAGACCGAGATTAACCGCAAAATCTTTCCCCATCCCGACAATAGAAAAACGATGCGCAAATAAATAAGCCACGATGAGTGTAGGAATACTGAAATACAACAATTCATAGCGACCAGACATCACAAGAGAAAAGTCCCCTTGTAGCCACCCGGATAAGTTTTGCAATAGATCTTCTTTATAAGCGATAAAGGCGGTAATTGAACTGATGATATTACCAAACATAATCCCCACTAAAGGCACAAAAATCGTGTCCTTGAATTTCAGACGGGACAGAATCGTCATAAATAACAATGTGCCAAGGAAAGACACGATGACCGCAATGGTTGTTTTTAACAACATTGAAGCTGTTGGGAAAAACAGCATCGCCATTAAAATCCCTAATCTTGCACTATCCATGGTGCCCGCCGTGGTGGGAGAAACAAATCGGTTTCGACTGAGTTGCTGCATCACTAAGCCACAAATACTTAAGGATGCACCTGCAATCAAGATACTGATTAAGCGAGGCACGCGGCTGATTAGAAAGATCTGCCATTGATTACCTTCAAAATTCAGTAACCCTTGCAAATTAACTGTACTTACCCCGAGAAAAAGTGAAACAAAGGAAAGCACGATCAACAGAAAAATCAGATAACGTCGCTTAATCATAATAAATGAGAATAATTCTAAAATGCAAAGAGAATAGCATATTGAGGAAAAAGAGAAAAGATGAAGTGCGGTTAGTTTTAAGTTAATTTTTTATGCCTATAAAAAATGCGGTCAAATTTGACCGCACTTTACTTTCTAGAATCTTAACATTCTTTCCGCTTCTTTGGCACGCACTAAGAATTGCTTACGTTCTGCTGTTGCCATTCCACTGCTGGTACCCGGTAATTTAACCGTAAGTGGGTTCACCGCACGGTCATTAATATGGAACTCATAGTGCAAGTGTGGACCGGTTGAGATACCCGTATTCCCTGTTAATGCAATACGCTCCCCTTTCTTCACAGCTTGCCCTGCTCGAACTAAAGCACGACTTAAATGCATATACACCGTTTGATATTCACGACCATGACGTATCACCACATAACGTCCTGCACCACCGGCCTGATAAGCCACTTTTTCCACCACACCATCAGCTGGTGCAATAACTGGTGTACCTGGTGCAACAGCAAAGTCTACCCCTTTATGTGGGCGAACACGTCCCGTTACCGGATGGCGACGATTTGGGTTAAATGGTGAAGAAATACGGGCTTGACGTTGTAATGGATAACGCGCAAAGCCTTTACCAAGGGTCTCCCCTTGCTTATCGTAGTAACGACCATTCGCCGCTTGAATACCGTAATAACTCTTACCATCCGCCATAATATGAATGGCTTCAACGTTACCTTGGCCTGTTAATTTATCGCCTAAGTATTCGCGAGACACTAAAATCGCAAACTTGGTCCCTTTACTGAGTTTCTGGAGACTTACCTGCCATTGTAATGCAGAACTTAATTGGCTAATTTGACGCCCATCCAAACCTAAATCACGTAAACTTGAAGCAAAGGATCCGCTAATCGTGCCTTTTAGCACCTCTTTCTTCCAAATGCTTTTCTTCTCTAGAATTTGGCGTTTAAACTTACCGTCTTCCGTGCGTTCATAAATACGTTCTTCTTTTTCAGACACCAACCAGTTTAAATACTCCAGCTGATCTTCTTTATCTAAAATCCAATAGAACTGCTGACCGGCGCGTAAGTTTTTTAATTCAGGATATTCGGCAATTAAATTTTTCGCCGTATCATCTTCTAAACCAGAAAGCTCTAACACGTCTTTTAAAGAGTCGCCACGCACCACGGTATGACTAAATTGATCGGTAATACGCAATGCCTGATCAGCTACATCTAAAATGCCACTGAGCGCATCTTGTGCATCTTTTGGCAAATCAGTTAGCTCATCAAACTGTGGTTTAATTTCATCTACTTCATCATCTTTGGCTTGAAGATCATCATCGTAAGAAGTCGCATCTTCCGTATTCGCATTCTGCTTAGTTTCAGGATGTTCGCCTGCTTGAGTTTGTTGCTTATCTGATTCTGTTTTTTCAGGTGTAAGAGATTGATATTGAACGTTATCCACCATCTCTGGCTCAAGATTACTTTGCAAAGAAGGATCATAATCAGCGGTATCTTTAAAAGCGAGGAAAATACCCGTTAAAATAAGCAAAAGTGCGGCAAAAAAAATCGCCGCTTTTATACGGGATTTTCGTTTCCGTCGATCTCTAGCTAATTTAACGTGTTGCAAAATAGATACCTTTAAAATGAATAAAAAGCTTTTCGCTCTTCAGACTACAAACTCTAAAAAAAATTCATTTTACCCTAAAAATGTCAAATCTTATGCCTAAATATTAGGCATAGTCAGAATTTCTTGAGAAAAACAAGGAAATGAGCTATTTTAGTGAGCCATTTTTAAAGGGGGGATTATGCAGATTCACGCCATTCAACCAGCCCAACCAACACCATTAATTACGCTGAAAAATATCAATGTGGTCTTTGAACAAAAGACAGCATTACGGGATATTAATTTCAGCATTTATCCTAATTCAATTATCACCATTGTAGGCCCAAATGGTGGGGGGAAATCGACCCTCTTGAAAACCTTATTAAAATTACAACCGCCGACATCCGGTGAGGTGATTTATAGCACCAATGTCAGAATTGGCTATGTCCCACAAAAAATTCACCTCGATCACAGCTTACCAATGACGGTTGAGCGTTTTCTGGCACTCAAAAAAGGGGTTAAAACGCAAGAAATATCAACCGCATTTGAGCAACTCTCTATCACTCATTTGAGAAAAAATAATATGCAAAAACTCTCAGGTGGGGAAATGCAACGCGTGTTATTAGCTCGTGCGATTTTGAACAAACCCAATTTACTGGTGCTAGATGAACCAACTCAAGGGGTCGATATTAATGGTCAAGCTGAACTTTATCAGCTGATTCACCGTACTCAACAAGCCTTAAATTGTGCGGTTTTAATGGTTTCCCATGATTTGCATATCGTGATGGCGGACAGTAAAGAAGTGTTGTGCATCAATCAACATATTCGCTGTGCCGGCACACCCGAAAGTTTATCGAATGATCCCACATTTATACGCCTTTGGGGCAACCAAATCTCACAAAATGTGGGCTTTTATACGCACCATCATAATCATCATCATAATATGCACGGTGATGTTTGTAGTTGCAGTGCCAATCCATCTGAATGCCAACAATAAGGAAAAATCATGTTTGAGATTTTATTTCCCGCCTTGCTTACAGGCTTACTGCTTTCCTTAATTACCGCACCACTGGGTGCTTTTGTGGTGTGGCGTAAAATGGCTTATTTTGGTGATACCCTTTCCCACTCAGCCTTGCTTGGTGTGGCGTTAGGGATTTTCTTACAAATTAACCCTTATGTTGCCATTGTAATTTTGACGATTATTCTCGCCGTATTAATGGTTTGGCTCGAAAGTAACACGCAATTTTCAGTGGATACCCTTTTAGGCATTATCGCACACAGTTGTCTTTCCCTTGGTGTGGTTACGGTTGGCTTACTAAAAAATGTCCGCGTAGACTTAATGAGTTATCTTTTTGGGGATTTGCTCGCCATTAATTTTAACGACTTACCTTATATTGGCACGGGTGTCCTCATTGTATTAGGCACACTGCTTTACTTCTGGCAAGCCTTACTCTCCACCAC
>CABSZQ010000177.1 GCA_902482195.1 uncultured Haemophilus sp. | reverse complement strand
ATACAAAGCTCGCCATCATTAAATTTTCTGGCGTCGCATAATTTGCATTACCACGTTGACCACCTGCGAACCAGTCAACGGCAACAGGAATGAGGCTTAAGCCGATCATCATGACAACAGTCCCCGTCACAAGTGGTGGGAACAATTTGCGAATATACGGCATGAAGAAACTGCCGATAATCATCACTAAGGAACCAATGAGAGAAGAACCTAGAATACCGGCGATGCCATATTCGCTGAAACCAATGGCAAGTGCAGCAGCAACGAAGGTAAAACTGGTTCCCATTACACTTGGTAAACGAATACCAATAGGCCCCAAGCCTTTACATTGGATAACGGTCACTACACCAGAAATTAAAAGCGCAGCATTAACTAATGTAATGGTATCTTCGGTCGGTAATTTTAAGACGTTACCAATGACCAGTGGTACGGCAATAATACCTCCGAGTGCAGCAAGTAAATGTTGTGCCGCAAGGAGTAAACTCAATCCGAAAGGTGGTTTGTCTTCCACCGTGTAAAGCAGGTTGTTATTCATTTGGTTTCCCTAAGTAAAAAAATTGTGCGAATTATACGTTAATTTTGATTCGAGGCAAACGTTTGCGTAAATAAAATAAAAAAGTGCGGTTAAAAATCATCTTGTTTTTAACCGCACTTATTCGATTTTAAAGGTTACATCCAGAAGATATAAGCAATTGTCCCGATAATTAGCATACAGGTTAAATCAATAAATTTACCTACTCGGATCATTTCGGATTGTTTAACAAAACCTGTCGCGTACACAATCGCATTTGGTGGTGTACCAACTGGCATCATAAAGGCACAAGATGCACCTAGACCGATAATCATCGCAAAACCAAGCGGAGGCATATTCAGTGCTTGTGCGATGGAAATAAAGATTGGGACCAGTAAAGCTGCACTCGCTGTGTTTGACGTAAATTCAGTCAAGCAGACAATAAAAGCTGCAACAATTAATGCCATCACATAGTAGTGGCCGCCCTCAATAATGAAGACAATACCATCAGCCATGATTTTGCTTGCACCTGAATGAGTCAGTACAGAACTTAAGGTTAAGCCACCACCAAAGAGGAATAACACGCCCCATTCTGTATTTTCTTGTACTTCTTTCCAGCTTGCGATCCCGGTTACACAGATGACAATTGCTGCTGAGAGCGCAACCATACTGTCAAAGCTGCCAATGGGTTTTGGTAAACCTAATAATTGAGAAAGAATAGGGTTGATGTAGCCACCAAAAATCCAAAGAATTGCCACGGTCACAAAGATAGTTAAGGTTAAAATACGTTTTTTCGTCATGTGAATTTTGGCAAATTCCGCATCAAAACGAAGGCCAAGTTTGGGTTTAAAAACAAGGTATAACCAACCAATAATTACAGGGAATAAAATCAGCATGACTGGAGTGCCATACATTAACCAGTCTGCAAAACCTAAATGAAGTTGAGATGCTGCAATGGCATTCGGTGGGCTACCTACAAGGGTTCCCATACCACCGATGGTAGCACTATAAGCAATGCCTAATAATACGAATACATAAGTATTGTGATCTTTATTACGGTCTAACTGACTTAAAATAGTCATTGAAAGTGGAATCATCATTGCAGCAGTAGCGGTATTGCTCATCCACATGGACAAAAATGCTGTTGCGACGAATAAATAGAGTACAGCAACAGATAACCGACCCTGCGCTAACTGCATGATTTTATTAGCGATCATTTGGTCGATCTTTTGCACATTTAATGCTGTTGCAAGTGCAAAACCACCGAAGAATAAAAAGATAGTTGGATCTGCAAAGGCTACGAGGGCTTCGCGACTATCAGCTAATCCTAATAGAACAGATAGAATTGGAACGAATAATGCAGTGATGGTTACACTAACTGCTTCGGTGAGCCATAGAATGGCCACAAATGCGAGTAAAGATAATCCTTTATTCTCAGCAGGGGCAAAAGGAAGTGTATTGAGTAGAATAAAAAAGAGAGCTACATCAGAAAGAAATATAATAGTTTGTTTATTCCATGCTTTTCGCTGAGAGTTTGTGACAGATATTACTTGCATATTTTTTCCTATATTTTTAAGGCCGGCGATTTTAGCATAACAGGCCTCAGTTAGAAAATAATGCATACTAAAAATTGATTATAATAAAAGAAAAGTGCAGTCAAAACTGGATGCTTTTTGACCGCACTTCATTAATTAAATATCAATTTAGCGAGATAAATTAACGAGATAAAATCGCTTTCACTTGCTTTTGCAATGCCGGGATAATCTCTTGTTCAAACCATGGATTTTTCTTGAGCCAAATTTGGTTGCGTGGAGAAGGGTGAACAAGTGGGAGAAAGTGAGGGAGAAAATCACGGAAACGGTGAACTGTTTCAGTCACATTAAGCTCGTTTTCTGGTAAATAATATTTTTGTGCATATTGCCCGATAAGAATGGTGAGTTCTATATTGGGCAAGTTAGCTAAAATTGGTGCATGCCATTTCTCTGCGAAGCCTTTGCGTGGCGGTAAATCACCGGATTTGCCTTTGCCTGGGTAATAAAAATCCATCGGAATGACAGCAAACATACCTGAATGGTAAAAGGTATCGCGATCCACACCTAGCCATTCACGTAGGCGATCACCGCTTTTATCATTCCAATATAAACGACTTTCTTGGGCTTTAATTCCAGGCGCTTGTCCGACGATATTAATACGAGTGCTAGTTGGCGCAGCAAAAAGCGGTTCGATACCTTTTGCAGTAAAAGATTGATTATCGGGATCTTGCATGATGGATTGGGTAATTTGAGCAAGTGTTGGCATGGTATTTCCTTCTTTATTGAAATAAAAATAGCTCACTTTTGATGAGCTATTTTATCATAATCAATGTCGTGACATTATAGGTGTTTTACTCGACGTTTTACTTCTTCCTGTTTGCCAGCGTTGAATGGACGAGCATCAGGGCTGCCGAGATAACCACAAACTCGTCGGGTTACGGAGACTTTTGCACTGTCATGGTTGCCACATTTCGGACAGACAAAGCCTTTACTTGTGCAATTAAATTCTCCTGTGAAACCACATTCGTAACATTCATCAATTGGCGTATTGGTGCCGTAATAAGGCACGCGATCGTAGCTATAATCCCACACATCTTCGAGTGCTTTCAGGTTATGTTGAATATTTGGGTATTCGCCATAACAGATAAAGCCGCCACTCGCTAATTCAGGATAAGGCATTTCAAAGTCTAATTTATCGTATGGATTCACTTTTTTCTCTACATCTAAGTGATAGCTGTTAGTGTAGTAGCCTTTATCGGTAACGCCGTCAATGACACCAAATTGTTTGGTATCTAAACGGCAGAAACGATCACACAAGTTTTCACTTGGTGTGGAATAAAGGCTAAATGCATAACCCGTTTCTTTCTGCCATTGTTTTACCGCTTCATTTAAACGACGCACAATCGCGATGCCTTTTTCACGCAGTTGTTCATCGTCAAAAATATGCCCTTGTTTATACAGCGCATTGATGGTTTCGTGAATACCAATATAGCCTAAAGAAATTGATGCTCGTCCATTTTTGAAAATATCCGCAACATTATCATCGGCTTTTAGTCGAACGCCGCAAGCGCCTTCCATATAGAGAATTGGCGCGACACGGGCTTTGGTATTTTCTAAGCGAGCAATACGGGTAAGCAAGGCTTTCTTCGCAAGGGCTAAGCGTTCATCTAAAGTGCGGTAGAATTTTTCTTCATCTCCTTGTGCTTCAAGAGCAATACGAGGCAAATTCAAACTCACCACGCCTAAATTATTGCGCCCATCATGCACTTCATGACCGTTTTCTTCATAGGCTCCCAAGAAGCTACGACAACCCATTGGAGCTTTGAATGAGCCAGTGACTTTAACCACTTGATCATAGTTTAAAATATCC
>CABSZQ010000176.1 GCA_902482195.1 uncultured Haemophilus sp. | reverse complement strand
CTTATGGACTGTATCGACTCCAATCTTGACAAGCTGAACCGCAAAATCTACGACAAAATCACGACGACTGCCAGAAATCTGGTTTCCGTAGGTGAGGAGATCGAGGGCGAGTTCGGTATTCCGATTGTAAACAAGAGAATTTCCGTTACCCCGATTGCCTTAGTCGGCGCAGCAGCCTGCAGAACGCCGGAGGATTTCGTGACGATTGCACGGACTCTGGACCGTGCGGCAAAAGAAGTCGGCGTCAATTTCCTCGGCGGCTATTCCGCTCTGGTAAGCAAAGGTATGACGACAGCAGATGAGCTTCTGATCCGTTCTATCCCGCAGCCATTTGGGCCAACCAATGCAATTTTATCGCCACGTAAAATGGTCGTACTGAAATCTTTGAGAAGTTGTTTGCCTTCAATTTCATAGCTTACATTTTCCATTTCAAATACGATTTTGCCAGAGCGACTCGAGTTATCTAATTGTAACTTAGCGGTGCCCATCACTTCACGACGTTGGCGACGTTCTTCACGCATAGCTTTTAAAGCTCGCACACGGCCTTCATTACGCGTACGACGCGCTTTAATACCCTGACGAATCCAAACCTCTTCTTGTGCTAAACGCTTATCGAAAAGCTCGTTCTGTAACGCTTCGACACGTAAGTTTTCTTCTTTCGTGGTGAGGTATAAATCATAATCACCAGGATAAGACACTAATTTACCGCGGTCTAAATCCACAATACGAGTAGCCATTTTGCGGATAAAAGAACGGTCATGAGAAATAAACACAATGCTTCCGGTAAATTCTAATAAGAAGTTTTCTAACCATTCAATTGCATCCACATCCAAGTGGTTAGTTGGTTCATCTAATAACAAGACATCAGGATTACATACCAACGCACGAGCAAGAGCGGCTTTACGCAACCAACCACCAGATAAATCCGCTAATTTAGTATCGGGATTTAACTCGAGCTTTTGCAGGACTTCATTGATTTTATTTTCAAACTGCCAACCGTTGGCATGCTCTAATTTAGCCTGCACTTGTGCCAGTTGATTAAGAATTTGTTCACTGTAATTTTGTGTCAACTCTTGTGAAATATGGTGATATTCCTTTAACAAATCCGCTAAATGCTCAATCCCTTCCGCCACATAATCAAATACATTCCCTTCAGCGTGGCGAGGCGGGTCTTGTTCTAAACGTGAAACCACTAAATCTTTTTCATACTGCACTTTACCGTCATCCATCGTGACTTGCTGTGCAATAATTTTTAATAAAGTCGATTTACCTGCCCCGTTACGCCCCACCAAACACACGCGCTCATTCGGTTCAATATGCAGTTCAGCGTGATCAAGTAGGGGATGGTCACTAAAAGAAAGATAAGCGTTAGTTAAACTAATTAATGCCACAAAATTGTCCTATAAATTCAAAATATCAATAAAAATAACCGCACTTTAGAGCTGATGATAAACCTTTAAGGCATAAGCATCTGACATGCCTGCGATATAGTCACAAATAATGCGTTTTTTACCCTGCTCCGGTGCATTTCTCCAACGATTAGCCGTATTCGTTGGCAATAAACGTTCCGGGTCAGATTCAAAAATCTGGAACATTTCAGTAAGAATTCGTTGTCCTTTATATTCAATACGTTGTGTTTCCACATGACGAATCACATATTTCCAGACAAATTTTTTGAACACATTTAATGCAGCAATCACATCTTGTGGTAGTTCCGCGTTATAACGTAACAAAGGTTCATCAAAATTACCGGTGACTTTCCAACGTACATGGGTAATAAAGAAATTCACTAATGCACCAATGGCATTTTTACGTTCAAAATGATAATTGGAAAATAATCGTTGGCTAACTTGCTCTATATTTTTTGCCAACCAATCTGAAGGAATCGATTTAAGTTCAGCCAATGCTTCTTGCCATTGATGTTGATTTACTACACCGGTCACAATCGCGTCTTCTAAATCATGCACGCCATAGGCAATATCGTCTGCCAATTCCATAATGCTGCAATCTAACGATTTAAATTGTGTTTTTAAAAACTCGGCAGGATTTGACCGTACTTTTTGAAATGAACCAAACAAAGTGCGGTCATTTTCAGAAAGATTTTGCAACAGCCAATCAAACATTGTGACGTCATCACGGAATAACCCTTTTCCTGGCTTCCAATCACTAATTTTGACATAACGCGGATCTGAGTTTTCCGCATGCGGCAACTGGGTATATTGCGGGGAAGATAAGTCTAAAATATTCGGGTATTTGACCACGCCTAAAATAGCACGACGCGTTAAATTCATCCCTGCCGTTTCAGTATAAGGCTCAAGTTTAGTAATGATACGAAATGTCTGCGCATTTCCTTCAAAGCCACCATGATTGCGCATCATATAATTGAGTGCTACTTCCCCACCATGGCCAAACGGTGGATGACCAATATCATGCGCAAAGCACAAACTTTCAATTAAATCATTGCTTGGTAATAAAGGCTTGAGTTTTTTCTGTAATTCACTTTTTTCAATATGAAGCTGGTCTGAAATAGCAACATAACTTTCCGCAAATTTTAATTGGGAAACAAGGCTGCTACCGATTTGTGCCACTTCAAGGGAATGGGTTAAACGAGTGCGATAAAAATCATTTTCTCCCACAGCATGAATCTGTGTTTTGGCTTGTAAACAACGGAAAGCGGCAGAATGTAAAATCCGCCCGCGATCACGACGAAATGGTGGTCGGTGATCTTTTTCGCGAGGCGGATCAGGAAGGAAACGTTCAGTCCAAAAATCAGCTAATTGGGTTCTCATAAAAATAGATGGATAACTTTGAATACTAAGGGCGCTAAAATTGAGCTCATAATACCGCAAAGTACCAAAGAAATCGAACTATAACTACCGGCTTTCGGATCGGCTTCCATACAGCTTACCGTGCCTAATGCGTGAGAAACGGCTCCAACAGATAACCCCACCGCTTCTTGTTGTTTAATACCGAGTTTTTTCAAGATGAGATAACCAAAAACAGAACCTTGCAAACCTGCAACAATCACGCCTACGGCTGTAACGGCAGGAATACCGCCTAAATGAGAAGACACTTCCATCGCAATTGGCGTGGTAATTGATTTTGGCAATACGGTCGCGACCATTTCAGGACTCGCTCCTAAAATAATCGCAAAAATGGCACCGGTAAACATAGAAAACAAAGAAGCTAATGTCACCACAGAAAGAATAATTTTCCACTGTTTCGCAATTTGACGAAGTTGTTCATACAACGGTAACGCCAGCGCAACAATACTCACGCCTAATAAATTATTAATCGGCGCATTACCCGCCATATAATCATCATAAGGAATATCGCCCACCACTAAAATCAGCACAAGAATTGATACTGTGAGCACGAACGTATTGAAAATCATCGATTTCCAACGTTTACTGATTTGTAATGCGAGACAAAATCCAAAAATCGTTAAAATGGTATAAAGATAAATTGCATACTGCATAATAAAACCTTAGTCAGCTTGAAGATTACGTTTTTCCAATACTTTTTTACGTTTATGGCTAAAAGATTGTTTGTAAAATAAATAGTTTCCTATAAATGCAATCACAAAAAGTGTTAAAAAGGTACTAAGAATATTTGGAATGAGTAAAATTTTCCATTGCGCAACGAGTAAATCATAATACTTGATAATACCAACACTCACCGGTACAAAAAGCACCGCCATATAGCGAATCAGTAAGCTCGAACCGAAATAAATCCATTCCAGATGAATCACATGGGTTGTTAAACCTAAAAAAAGTAATAATAACCCCCAAATACTGCCAGGAATCCCCACTGGAATGTAGTGAGAAATCAAATTGCCGAGTAGTAACATAATGTATAAAATGATGAGCGAACGAGCGAGTTGAACGCCTTTTTGGAGTAACATATTTCCTCTATCAACT
>CABSZQ010000175.1 GCA_902482195.1 uncultured Haemophilus sp. | reverse complement strand
TTCATTGACGGCTTAGTCCATATTTCCACTTTAGATAACGACTACTATAAATTTGATGCGGCAAAACAACGTTTAATCGGTGAAAATAGTGGTATGATTTATCGCCTTGGCGATAAAGTCAAAATTCGCGTGGTCGCCGTTCATTTAGAACAAAAAATGGTCGATTTCAGTTTAGTCGAAAGTGCCAGAAAACCACGTCGTGTTGGCAAAACGGCGAAACAAAAAGTAAAAAAAGTCTTTAAGGAACTGCCACCTAAAGCGTCAAAAAAACGTAAAAGTGCGGTCAAAAATAAAGACGTTTCTAAGAAATCGACTAGAAAACGGAAGAAATAATATTTTTTACCCAATCTCCCCTTCCCTCCCTCTTTGCTAAAGAGGGAGAATAATGACAAAAAATAATAAACAAGAGAACCCTATGTCAGAAAATATCTATGGTATCCATGCTGTAAACAGCATTTTAGCAAATAGCCCTGAACGTTTAATTGAAGTTTTTGTGCTGAAAGGCCGTGAAGATAAACGCCTACAACCCTTACTCAATGAGCTCTATGCTTTAGGTATTGCGGTGCAATTTGTAAACCGTCAAACATTAGATAAAAAATCCAACGGTGAAGTGCATCAAGGTGTGATTGCTCGTGTGCAAGAAGCAAAAGAACTAAATGAACATGATTTGGATGAACTTATTACTCGTAAACAAAATCCACTTTTATTGGTGCTTGATGGTGTGACAGATCCCCATAACCTGGGGGCCTGTTTACGTACTGCGGATGCAGCTGGTGTGAGTGCAGTCATCGTGCCAAAAGATAAATCGGCTCAACTTACCTCTATCGCACGTAAAGTGGCTTGCGGCGCTGCGGAGACTGTGCCATTAATTCGCGTCACTAACTTAGCGCGTACTTTAAGAGATCTACAACAAAATCATAATATTTGGGTGGTAGGTACAGCTGGCGAAGCAACAGAAACCATTTACCAAACTAAACTTACAGGTTCTCTTGCCTTAGTAATGGGATCCGAAGGTGAAGGTATGCGTCGCCTTACTCGTGAACATTGTGATCAACTAATTAGTATTCCAATGGCGGGATCAGTGTCATCTCTGAATGTTTCTGTTGCGACTGGCGTATGTTTATTTGAAATTGTGAGACAACGTCTTGCCGACTAAAAACGCGTGAAAAAATGACCGCACTTGATATAAAAAAATGCCGACAAATCATTGTCGGCATTTTTGTTATTTTGAAATGGTTTTCCCTAATAGTATGGAGAACACTAAAGTACACAATGCAGGCACCAACCAAGCTAATCCTTGTGAGTAAAGCGGGAAATGAATCATGACTTGATGCAACCCTTCAGGCAAAATATCTAAGTTTTTCAAACTATCAACCAAACTAAAACAAACCGTTACAAAGATGGTGACGTAATAGCTCAATCGAATAGAAGGCAATTTATTACGCACAAGCTGCAAAACCACTAACATGATCGCCATTGGGTAAATCAACAACAAGGCTGGAATTGTCACTCGGAGTAATTTTGTTAAGCCATATTGTGAAATGATTGTCGTCATGGCAGTGAAGAAGACAATCCAAAATGGATAAGAAAAACGTGTTGAAAACTTGGAGAAATAATCACCACAAGCACTGGTTACGCCCACTAATGTAGTTAAGCTTGCTAAAGTGATAATACCCGCCATAATCCAGGTTCCCGCCGTGCCGAATAAACTATTCACATAACGAGAGAAAATTTGTCCGCCATTTGTTGCGCCTTGTGCCACAGCATCAGAAGTCGCCCCTAAGTAGAATAAAGAAAAATATAAACAACCTAATAAAACGACGGAGACAAAACCCGCTGAAATCGTATATTGAACAATCTTTTGTGGATTAGTCACATTTTTTGCAGACAACGCCCGTGCAACAATACCACCAAAGGCAATCGCAGCCAGTACATCCATCGTTTGATAACCACTAATTAATCCTGTAGTTAATGCTGAATTCTCGGCATACGCCTGCGATGGGGCAACAATGTCAGAAAGAGGTGAAACAAAAACCGTGATCCCAACAACGAGTAATAATACCAACAATGCTGGCGTCATCACTTCACCCACCGTTGAAATAATGGTACTTGGGCGAATCATGAATCCCATCGCGATAATATTAAAGATCACAGAGAAAATAAGACGTGTCGTCGCACTATCTTCAACGAGCCCCAATGGTAACCATGCCATTTCATAAGCGACATTGGTAATTCGAGGCATTGCAAAGGTTGAACCGATGACTAAATAAAGAATGGTTAAAAAGGATACGCCTGCCCACTTGGGTAAGTCCTTAGTCAGTTCTTCACCACGTCCTAATACTGACACCACAACCAATGTAATAAATGGCATGAGTACGCCTGTTATCACAAACCCTAGCGAAGCCGTTGCCCAATGGTTGCCTGCGGAGTACCCCTCCATCGGTGGGAAAATAATATTTCCCGCGCCTAAAAATAAAGCAAAAATCATCATACCTAATACGATGATATCTTTTTTTGAAAACATAAGTATTCTCGAATAAATAAATTTTAAGAATTTTACTATTAAATTATTTTTTATTCCAAAAATGAAAATAAATTCTGTGAAACAGATCACGAAATCTATCACATTCCGATTAAATCACACATTATCCAATGCCTAGTTTCCCCAAATCAGTAAATTTGTGATAGTATCTAGCCTTTATTATTACTTTTTTAGGAGAGAATGAATGAATAAACTAAGTTTGATTCAACAAATTCAGCGTTTTTTCAAATTGGAATCAGCTGGCGGAATTTTATTACTTTTTTCAGCGGTAGTCGCAATGCTATTAGCCAATTCACCGCTCAATCAAAACTATAACGACTTTTTAAACTTACCAGTCAGCATTCAAGTAGGGACTTTTTCTATCGATAAAACCTTAATTCACTGGATCAACGATGGTTTTATGGCGGTATTCTTTGTTTTAGTGGGAATGGAAGTCAAAAGAGAATTATTTGAGGGTTCCCTTTCAAGCTATCAACAAGCGGTTTTCCCTGCTATTGCTGGCGTTGGCGGAATGGTTATTCCTGCCTTGGTTTATATTTTTATTGCCCAACAAGATCCTACTTTAGCCGATGGCTGGGCAATCCCAATGGCGACAGACATTGCCTTTGCACTGGGCATCATGGCGTTATTAAGTAAACAAGTGCCCCTCCAACTAAAAATCTTTTTACTTGCTTTAGCCATCATTGATGACTTAGGCGCCATTGTCGTTATTGCACTGTTTTTCTCACACGGATTAAGTGTACAAGCACTCATTTTTGCTGCAGTTGCTATTGTTGTACTTATCGCATTAAATCGCTTTAAAGTGACCGCACTTTGTGCCTATATAGTGGTGGGAACAATCTTATGGGCTTCGGTATTAAAATCAGGCGTGCATGCTACCCTTGCAGGGGTTATCATCGGATTTTGTATTCCATTGAAAGGCAAAAATGGCGAAACTCCATTACATGACTTTGAGCACATTCTTGCTCCTTGGTCATCCTTTGTTATCTTGCCATTATTTGCATTTGCCAATGCAGGGGTAAGCTTTGATGGCATTGATCTCAGCATGCTGACATCACCATTATTGCTCGCGATTTCTCTTGGCTTAATTATCGGAAAACCACTAGGCATATTTGGTTTCAGTTATCTTTCCGTTAAACTTGGCATTGCAAAACTTCCGCAAGGCATCAACTTCAAACAAATTTTTGCCGTGGCGATTTTATGCGGTATCGGTTTCACCATGTCGATGTTCTTAGCAAGCCTTGCTTTCAATGCAGATGCAGGTGAAAGCATTAACGCCCTTTCTCGATTAGGGATCTTATTAGGTTCTACTGTTTCAGCGATTGCGGGCTATATGGCGTTGAAAGCAACTACTGCAAAAACTAAAGGGTGATCAAAACAATGGAAAAACTAACCTGT
>CABSZQ010000174.1 GCA_902482195.1 uncultured Haemophilus sp. | reverse complement strand
TTTTTTATTCCTATAAAGAAAAATAAAGCAAGCCAAAAGCTTGCTTCAAAATTTACAAAAATTTTCTAATTTTTTCTAGCACCAAAAACACCAAATTTATCATTTCCTTGATAAGTTCCAGCTACTTCGTCTGCATCTTTGCCATAGAAGCCTCCTTCAACCTGAACACCTTGGCTATTTGTTCCACTAAATTGATTGCCTTGAATTTTGGCAGATAAGGAAATATCATCAAAATGTACATTAGGAGAAAGAGCGCCCCCTGCAATCCCATTTGATACAAGAACGTCCTTATAGCCTGTTTTAGCTAAAGAAATTGTTCCATTTAATGTTTTATCTGCGAAATTAGCCGTTAGTTTTACGAATGATAAGTTAGAATCTAAGTAATCAGCCCGCTTCTCTACATGCATACCATTTCCAATATAATTTGCAATACCTGATTGTGGCATTTCTGTTGTTGGATTGACACCAAATGCGACATAATAATCAGAACCTAAAGTAGGCTCCGTAAATTTTCCCCAGCGAATATTTTTATAGTTTTTGCCACTGATAGAACGCAATTCAGGATAATCTGCCTGTAGTACTTCTTTCTCATTAGTTCCAATGACTGGACGTTCGTAATACCCTGATGGAATAATTTCAATTTCATGACCTTCAACATTAACGAGATTCACGTTATTGTCATCATGTATTTGTCTTTCAATTGTATTAACTACTCTATTCTCTTTGTTAACTTCAAATCCTACTCGACTAAGCACAATTTGTTCTTCATTTTTTGGTTGTTCAGCTGGTTTTATTAGCTCAGCTGTTTTACTGGCTCAGGTGTTTTTACTGGTTCAGCTGGTTTTACTGACTCAGCTGGTTTTACTGACTCAGCTGGCTTTACTGACTCAGCTGGTTTTACTGACTCAGCTGGTTTTACTGGCTCAGCTGGTTTTACTGGCTCAGCTGGTCTTACTGGCTCAGCTGGTTTTACTGGCTCAGCTGGTTTTACTGGCTCAGCTGGTTTTACTGGCTCAGCTGGTCTTACTTGCTCTGTTGGTTTTGCTTGGTTAACTGGTTGAGTATTGCTAACACCGCCACTTCCACAGGCAGCTAACGTTACAGTTGCAAGAATTGTTAAGCTTAATTTAGAGAGATTAAATTTCATTGTTTTTCCTTAGGTAAAAGTAAGTGTGTATTATAAAAGGGTTTAAAGTACTTTCTCAAATAAAATCTATAAGTCATTAATATAAGATTGACTTTACTTAATAAAAAACGGCTAACGTAAGTTAGCCATTTCATTTTAATCATACATCCCTAATTTCTTCTCTAAATAGTGGATATTTGCGCCACCTTTTTGGAAGTTTTCATCTTCAAGAATGAGTTCATGAAGTGGGATATTGGTTTTGATACCATCAATGATCGTCTCTGATAATGCATTTTGCATACGACGGATTGCTACATCACGAGTATCACCGTATGTGATTAATTTTGCGATCATAGAATCATAATGCGGAGGAACGGTATAACCACCATACACATGAGAATCCCAGCGAACGCCTAAACCACCTGGTGAGTGCAAGTGTGCCACTTTACCTGGAGATGGTAAGAATGTTTTTGGATCTTCTGCATTGATACGACATTCAATTGCATGACCTTTCACTTTAATATCTTCTTGTTTGTAAGAAAGTGGTAAGCCAGCCGCAATACGCAATTGTTCTTTCACTAAATCCACACCGGTAATCATTTCTGTTACTGGGTGTTCTACTTGAATACGAGTATTCATTTCGATGAAATAGAACTCACCATTTTCATATAAGAATTCAAATGTACCTGCACCGCGATAGCCAATTTCAACACAAGCCTTCGCACAGCGAGAACCGATATCACGACGAACCTCTTCGGTAATACCTGGCGCTGGCGCTTCTTCTACAACTTTTTGGTGACGACGCTGCATAGAACAATCACGCTCTGCAAGATAGATTGCATTACCGTGTGTATCAGCTAAAACTTGAATTTCAATATGGCGTGGATTTTCTAAATATTTTTCCATGTAAACCATATCATTGTTAAACGCTGCTTTTGCCTCTGCTTTTGTCATCGCAATGGATTCTTCAAGTGCATCTTCGCTACGTACCACGCGCATACCACGACCACCACCGCCGCCAGATGCCTTGATAATAATTGGATAGCCAATACGTTTTGCAATTTCTTTATTTTTCGCGATATCGCTACCTACTGGGCCATCTGAACCAGGTACGCAAGGCACGCCTGCTTTTTTCATTGCTTTAATCGCAGAAACTTTATCCCCCATCAAACGAATAACGTCCGCTGTTGGGCCAATAAAAATAAAACCAGAACGCTCAACTTGCTCTGCAAAATCCGCGTTTTCAGAAAGGAAACCATAACCAGGGTGAATCGCATCCGCACCGGTTACTTCTGCTGCAGCAATAATCGCAGGAATATTTAAATAACTTTTTACAGATGGCGCTGGTCCGATACAAACTGTTTCATCTGCAAGTAATACGTGTTTTAAATCACGGTCAGCGGTAGAGTGAACCGCCACAGTTTTAATGCCTAATTCTTTACAGGCACGCAAAATACGCAGTGCAATTTCACCACGGTTAGCAATCACAACTTTTTCTAACATAACAATTTCCACTTGGGTGAAAAAATGGCGAGAAAGCTCGCCATTTCAGATTGATAGGGATTATTCGATAACGATCAATGGTTGATCAAACTCAACCGCTTCGCCATCATTTACTAAGATTGCTTTAACCACACCAGCTTTATCAGCTTCGATACGGTTCATCATTTTCATTGCTTCAACGATACAAAATGCATCGCCTACTTTGACTGTTTGTCCCACTTCCACGAAAGCTTTCGCCTCTGGACTTGGGCTACGATAGAATGTACCCACCATTGGTGAACGTACTTGGTGACCAGACACTTCAGCTGCAGGTGCTTCCGCAGGTGCAGCCGCTGCAGGTGCTGGTGCTGCTGCCGGAGCCGCAACCGGTGCGACTGGCGCCGCTGCATATTGAATTGCAGCAGGTGCAACAGCTGGTGCCGCACGACTAATACGTACTGTACCTTCTTCTTCTTGCACTTCTAATTCAGTGATACCCGATTCTTCTACTAATTCAATCAGTTTTTTGATTTTACGAATGTCCATACGCTCTTCCTAAAAATATTAATGAATTTTCAACCGCACTTTCAAAATTCACTCCAAAGTGCGGTCATTTTGAAACCTGTTTTTTTGTGTCGGCAAGATTACCGCAAAATCACGTACTTTGCGATAAATTTCTGCGAAAATCTGTAAATTTTGTGAAATTTTATGCTTTTTTATTGAAAAAATCTAACGCAAATTGGAGAGCAAACTCATAGCCTTTTGCACCTAAGCCACAAATCACACCTTCAGCCACATCACTAAAGTAAGAATGATGACGGAATGGCTCACGTTTATGTACATTAGACAAATGAATTTCGACAAAAGGAATTGACACCGCAAGCAACGCATCGCGCAATGCAACACTGGTATGCGTATAAGCTGCAGGATTAATTAAAATAAAATCCACTTTCTGAAAACTTTGATGAATCTTATTAATTAACTTTTCTTCGCTATTTGCTTGGAAACACTCCAAATTCACACCATGCTGCTCAGCAAGTTTACCCACATTTTCTTCAATGTCAGATAATGAAAGTGAACCATAATGTTTTGGTTCCCTTGCGCCCAACATATTCAAGTTCGGGCCATTTAACAGCAAAATATTGAATTTTTTTGACATTTTCACATCCTTTAACTTGTGCGAATTATAGCGATTTTTTGTGTAATGGTGGTCGTATCTCTATACAATTTTAGTAATAAATTCTGAATTTAAATCAATTAATGGCAAATCTGAGCCTGGCCACGCACGTAATACTTGATGTTGCATCAAATTCAACGTATCTAATCCTGGCGTCACATT
>CABSZQ010000173.1 GCA_902482195.1 uncultured Haemophilus sp. | reverse complement strand
AAGATCACGATCAGGCCATAAAGGTTTTGCATGAAGTCTTTTTGAAGCGCTTGGGCAAGCAAAACCAGGCAATCGCAGATATTCATGACGACTGCAACGGAAATCTTGAAGTACTTGTTGAAAATTACGCCCAAAATGTCAAAGCCGCCGTTTGAACCGTCTCCTTTCAAGACGAGACCGCTCCCGATTCCGACCAGCAATCCTGCGATAATTGCGCTGACCAGCGGATCGCTTTTTAAAGGAAGCAAAAAATTGATGCGTTGGCAGATATCGAGTCCGATGGGGAAAGCAATGCTGACCAGCAATGTTTTCAGGATGAATTTTCGACCAATGAATATATATCCCAGGGTAAACAAAATGGCATTGCAAAAAAGAACAATCATCGACACTGATAAAGGAATCGATTTGCTCAAAAGGACGCTCAAGCCTGTCACGCCGCCAACGGCAAAATTTTGCGGCAAAACGATCATGCCCATTGCAATGTCGGTCAGGGCAACGCCAAACAAAATTTTGGCCAAAGATAAGATTTTTTTCTTCATTTCGATCACCAATTGATATTATAATTGAAATAACCATTTTTTCTGTAGTTTAGGCTACACAAAGGAGCATTCTGTTGAAAGTTGTAATTGATCAAAAATATTTTTGCTTATTTGAATCAATCGGAAAAAGAATTCGCTTTTCTCCGGGAAAGTTTGTTTTTTGCGAAAGCGATGAAGCAAATGAAATCTATCTTATCGTCAAGGGAAGGGTTCAGGTCTATCTTGGGACGTCTTCAGGAAAGCAAACGACGATTGAAGTTTTGAAAGAAGGCAGAATCTTTGGCGATGCGTCTTTTTTGGAACATTCCGTCCGCAAGGCAAACATCGTTGCGATTACGGATGTTGAGCTTATTTGTTGTCGAATCACGGACTTGATTCCGATTCTTCAGGAAAATTCAGAGCTTGCGCTTCTGATGATGAAACATTTGACGTCGACCTGCAATTATCTGACGAACACGATCAATCGATTGGTTAATTATGACAGCATTCAAAAAGTTGCCGATTTTCTTTTGACCGAAACGAATCCGAACGAACCGGTAATTCCTTATACGCATAGCGACGTTGCCGGATGTCTTAATCTGAATCGGGTAACGGTGTCAAGAATCATGGGAAAATTTAAAGCAGAAGGGGCAGTTGAATACGGCCGCGGAACGATCAGGGTTTTGAAGCGCCAAAAGCTGGAAGAATTGCTTAAATAACGATGAAATCTGCATTTTTAAGCAGTGTAAAAGAAGTTTTACGTCAAAAAAACAACGTTTGTCAAGAAACTTTGATGGACTTAAGAAAACGACAGTGGCAGAATTTGGCATGAAAGGAGGAAAATTTTTGAATATCGGAAAACGGTTGAAGGATGCCCGCATCGAATCAGGATATACTCAAGAACAGGTTGCCGAACAGCTTGACGTTTCAAGGCAGACGATCTCAAGCTGGGAAAACGGTGTTTCCCAAACAAAAAGATATTAAGAAACAGCCCATGTTTACCTGCTTGCAAACAAAAGAATATTGCTACTAGACTAAGAGATACTACATAAGTGTGTTGGTATCTCTTTTTTGTTGCCGTGAAACAGCAGACTATTTCATTTCTGCTTGATTACCTTAAAACTTATTAGTCTATGGTTTGTCAAGGGCTTGTTGCGTGAGAAATGCTGAATATCACCCTTTACAAAACATAGGCTGATAAGTAACTTTTCAAAAGCAGAAAAGAAATGGCAATGCTTATAACAATATGATATAATGCAGATGAAGACAAAAAAGGAATTTGTCGAGCTGGTTAGTTCGAGATAATTTTGAGTTTGTTAAGATGTGGTGCACTTGATGGAATCACAGGTACGACATCATATTATGGAGGATGAAATAGATGATAGGTTTGATTGTTGCGAGGTCAAAGAATAATGTTATAGGCAAGAATGGTAATATACCATGGAAAATAAAGGGAGAACAAAAGCAATTTAGAGAGTTAACAACGGGTAATGTGGTTATTATGGGGCGAAAGTCTTATGAAGAAATCGGTCATCCGTTGCCTAATAGAATGAATATTGTTGTTTCCACCACAACAGAGTATCAAGGAGATAATTTAGTTTCAGTTAAATCATTAGAAGATGCATTATTATTGGCTAAAGGACGAGATGTATACATATCTGGTGGATATGGACTATTTAAGGAAGCTTTGCAAATAGTAGATAAAATGTATATCACAGAAGTAGATTTAAATATTGAAGATGGAGATACATTCTTTCCAGAATTTGATATCAATGATTTTGAAGTTTTGATAGGGGAAACACTTGGTGAGGAAGTGAAATATACGAGAACATTTTATGTAAGGAAAAAATGAATTGAGTAAATTTTGGATTTAGGGTGTTTTCATAAATATATTGCTTTTTATGCATATATAAATTGTTGTAAGACAAATTCCAGTTTGTATGGGGCGATAAAATCAGAATTTGAGAGAGGATTGAATATGAATAAGGAATGGTCTGAACTTAATAAAACAATGCAGGCACAAATAAAAAAGAAAGATACTTATAAGAGGGGTATTGATACTTTACTTACTTTACGAAGTCAGTTAATACAAACCTTAGTATCTTTCAAAGAAGAATTATGCAGAGAAGATTTTAACTCAATCCCCTTCATAAACGCTGATGGTTATCATAGTAAGACGATTGCTTATTCTATTTGGCATATTTTCCGCATTGAAGATATAGTTGTGCATACAGTGATAAATGAAGATGAACAAGTATTTTTTGCAGGCAATTATCAAGAGCGTATCAATTCACCTATCATTACAACAGGAAATGAACTCATGAAACAGCAGATTGCAGACTTTTCAAAACAGCTTAATCTGGAAGAATTATATTTATATATTTTCGAAGTATGGGAAAGCACTGAGAAAATGCTTGAACGGTTATCTTATGATGAATTGAAAAGAAAAATACCGAAAGAAAGAAAAGGATACTTAGAATCGTTGAATGTAGTAAACGACAATGAAAAAGCAATTTGGCTGATTGATTATTGGTGTAATAAAGATATTTGTGGACTAATTCAAATGCCGTTTTCAAGACATTGGATTATGCACACAGAAGCCTGTTTGCGTATAAAGAACAAGATACATTCATAGGCAAAAATTTCAGTTTGTAGAACTAAGGAAATTGGAATTTAAGGAGGAATAAAGTATGGTTAGTGATTTTATAAGAGCAGCATTTCCATGGATTTTAATGGGTTTATTTGTAGCAATCAGTTGTTCCCTTATGAGTAAAAAAGAGAAATAAATTCCTGTTTGTATTTATAAAAGAGAAAAAATGAGAAAAGTAGTTTTATTTATTGCCATGAGCCTTGACGGATATATTGCGGACGGTAATGGTGGAGTAGCTTGGCTAAATGGTCATGGAAATGACAATGAAAACATCGACACTTATACAGAATTTACCAAAGATATAGATACTGTCTTAATGGGGTGGAATACTTCTCATCAGGTTGTTACTGAACTTTCTCCGCAAGAATGGGTATATAATAAATTTACAACTTATGTATTAACACATAAAGAGTGCAATTCTTCCCAACAAATTCATTTTACAAGTGAAAATCCTGTTTTATTATTGGAACGGCTAAAACAAGAAGCAGGAAAGGATATTTGGATTTGTGGCGGAGCAAATCTTGTTCAGCAGTTGGTAAGCAAAAATATGATTGATAAATATTACATTTCTGTTATTCCTACTCTGTTAGGAAATGGGGTTCGTCTTTTGGGCAACATAGACAGGGAAATAAAGTTAAGGCTTTGTAAAACACAGACTTATAACGGAATAACCGATTTGATTTATATGCGTAGATAACTAGAGAGAAACAGAAAAGCTGTTAAACCGACGGAGCGATCCGACCACGTTGGCGGGAAAATCCTTAAGATTTTTCCGCCATGCTTGCAAGGGGG
>CABSZQ010000172.1 GCA_902482195.1 uncultured Haemophilus sp. | reverse complement strand
CATAATGCCTGGGAAAGCAAAGGTATCCGCTTTGATGTTACAGAACGCTAAAATCACAAAGGCAGAAAGGATAAATTTCCAGCTGCCATCAAACCAGTTTAAGGCAACTTTGCGTACAAAATAGAATGTCACGGCAAAACACACTAAAGCATAAGACACGCCACCATAAAGAATTTGGCGTAAGAAACCGGAATCCGTATGCCCATAATAACGGCCAACTTCCAACTGCCCTGTCATATACATACCATCGCCATAAATGAACTGCTTAAGTGTTGGCATAAAGAGGTGGTTTTTCATCAAGGTGTCCGTTGACGAACTGACAAATCCTGCACCATGTAATAAATTAATCACGGGTTCTAAAGCATGTGCTACATAAGGATTTTCAGGTAAGAAATAGGCCAATAATAATACCAAAACAGCAAATGCAATGAGTGATGGCACATAACGCCATTTGAAATACACTAAAATGCTCACAACCGATAACAGAAGGAATGTACGTCCTGAAATCAACCCAATGCATAGCATAAAAAACACTAAAATACTTGGAAGTGTATTATGTTTAGCGTTGTAAGCCAGTAAGAAATGCAACAGCATTAAATAGAATAAACTCAGTTGGAAAAAAGCGGTTGCGGTGATGTTATATAAGCGATATTCCTGCTCTGAACCATAAAAACGTGCGGGCAACACCGCATTGGTTGAAAGCAAGAAATCAATCATAAATGATGCACCGAGTAAGCCAATCACGCCCACGACAAACTGCACCACCACACCAAGTTGTAAATCACGAACGACTTTCTGTTGACCATTTACATTGGCATAGAAGGCATTATAAAGTCCCACACCAAAGATAAATAAAATCAGCTCTTTCACATACATGGTGATGACCGAAAAATCTCGCGTACCATTGACTAAAAGTGGAATCACGCTAAATGCAATCAGCCCAATGATGACGGCTAAACTATCTACTGGCACAGTGATACCTTGTGGTTTCTGCTTTTTAAAATACTGATAAGCCAATACAACCAATGCCGCTAAACCTGTGACAAATGACATTCGTACGACATGAAACAGCCAAGGATCGTAAAGATAAAAAAGATTAAAAAGTGCGGTCATTTTTACGTTATTTTCCTAAATTCTTTTTCACTGCTAAGATTTTTTTGAGTGGATATTTCATTAATTTCTTCACTAAATTATTAGATTTTGAACCACGAATCGCTTCCAAATTACTCACTAATTGTGGATTTTCAATGGCTACAAGCGGACGAACCACATTGTTATTAATCTGGAATTGGGTTTCAAATAATAAGAAATCATCAGCAAGCCAAAACGGTTTTTCTTGTTCGAGTTGTTTCAAAAATGCACGTGCCGCTGATTTTTTGATTAAGTATGCCACCGTACCTGCAAAATAACTTTTATATGGATAAGCCACGGTGACATCACCAATAGTTTGGCGCAAGAATGAAAAAGTGGTTGGATAATTGATCTCTAATTCCACATCATTAAATTCAGCAATTTTTGACTGCCCGATTAATACAATATCCGCATCACATTTTTCGGTTAAGAGTGCGATTGTTTTTGGTGATAAATTTGAATTGAATAAAGCGTCATCTTCACACACCAATGCATAGTCATTTTCCGTCACATTTTGATCTTCTACGATCTGACGATACACTGCTAAATGACTTAATGTACAACCAATTTCGCCTTTTGTGACGTTGCGTCCATAATGCTGTTCAAATTTTGTTGGATTGAATACTTCTGCCAATTCATCCCATTCTTTTTTCATGGTATTAATGGCTGAAAATACAACGAAATCTGCCGTATCCGGTTGAGCAAAAAACAGCTCACGACGCTGAACATCTTTATCTAGTGAAATCAAATATTTATTCATAATTATCTCAAATTTGGTTTTTGCAGTATTTTGATTACAACAAACGGAAATAGTTGCAAATTATACTAAAGAAATAGTCCAATGGCATGGCTTTTAGCACAACTTTAAAAAGCCTTAAAAAAATAACCGCACTTTAAATGCTTAAAGCGCGGTCTATTTTAAATGGATTAATATGTTATTTCTTTCAATTAGAAAATTGCTGTCGCTAAACCGACTACAACACTTAAAGAAAGCACTACAGCTAACATTGCGTAACCAAAATCACTCATTTTAATTTCCCACTTGTTTAGTTAAAGATAACCCATTCTAACAATAAAGCACGTTTTTTCAAAAAATTTTTATAATTTACTTAACCTATTTGGTGACAGTCTTTATAATAGGAAAAATTCTCTAGAGGCAAAATTATGGCAACAATTAAAGATGTCGCAAAAATGGCTGGTGTTTCCACCACCACTGTTTCACACGTAATTAATAAAACCCGTTTTGTAGCAAAAGAAACCGAAGAGGCGGTGATGCAAGCCATTAAAAGCTTGAAATACTCACCAAGTGCTGTTGCTCGGAGTTTGAAAGTCAACACGACAAAATCCATTGGGATGATTGTTACCACCAGTGAATCCCCTTATTTTGCTGAAATCATTCATGCCGTTGAAGATCATTGTTATCGTCAAGGTTATTCACTTTTTTTGTGTAATACACAAAATGATCCTGAAAAAATTAAAAATCACGTCGAAATGCTCGCCAAAAAACGCGTAGATGGTTTATTGGTGATGTGTTCTGAATATACGCAACATTCACTTGATGTGCTTTCAGGTTTCTCTTCCGTGCCTATGGTGGTGATGGATTGGGGTCCAAATGCTGATACCGATATTATTGAAGATAACAGCTTTACGGGCGGTTATATTGCCACTAAGCACTTAATTGATTGTGGTCATAAAGCCATTGGTCTTATTGCGGGGGAATTGGATAAAACTACAGCAAGAACCCGTTATGAAGGTTTTGTGAAAGCCATGAATGAAGCCAATCTGCCAATTCATGAAAATTGGATTATGGAAGGTTTCTTTGAGCCAGAAGACGGTTACGAGTGCATGAACAAGATCCTTTCACAAGACAGCCTACCTACTGCTGTCTTCTGCTGTAATGATGTGATGGCATTAGGTGCAATTTCTGCCATTACAGAAAAAGGCTTGCGCGTGCCTGATGATATTTCGATTATTGGCTATGACAATATTCACTCATCACGTTTCTATGCACCGCCACTCACAACGATTCACCAATCGAAGTCGCGTTTAGGCGCACAGGCAGTGAATCTCTTATTTGAACGTATTGCGAATAAAGATAACGACAATCACGAAAAACATCGTATTGCGATCCATCCAGAATTAGTACTACGAAAATCAGTTCGTACACTTGCATAAACATTAAATTTTTTGACCGCACTTTGAATTTTATCTAAAAAAGTGCGGTCATTTTTCTACTTATTTTCAGCTTTTTTGATTTAATGCAAGTTTTCGACGTATAGCATTTGATCCCGATACATATTTTTGGTTATATCTCTCCTGGTTTTATTTTATTTTTTCTTTATCGGAGTTCATATGACTGATGAGTATCGCACTCTCCGCCATAATATTAATATGTTAGGGCGTTTTCTTGGAGAAACCATTAATGATGCACAAGGCGAAGACATTCTTACCTTAATTGAAAATGTTCGCCAATTGTCCAAACAATCTCGAGCGGGTGATAGCCAAGCGCGTAAAACGTTGTTGGATACCCTTTCCACCATTTCTAACGAAAATATTATTCCCGTTGCGCGTGCATTTAGCCATTTTCTTAATCTGACGAATATCGCTGAACAATACCAAACGGTCTCTCGCCAACATAAAGATTTACAATCTTCTAATCGTTCATTAAGTGCTTTATTTCAACGTTTAAAAGCACAAAATGCCTCAAAAGAAGAGGTTTACAAAACCGTTGAAAACCTGCTTATTGAGCTTGTATTAACGGCACACCCAACCGAAACTACACGTCGTTCTTTAGTCCATAAACATGTTGAGATCAATAAATGCTTAAGCAAATTAGAGCACGATGATTT
>CABSZQ010000171.1 GCA_902482195.1 uncultured Haemophilus sp. | reverse complement strand
TTGATAATGTCTTGCGATTGAACGCCTTGACCACTTCCTGCCATATTATGCCTCCGCTTTCTCAATGTTTACCAAGAATGTTTTGTATTCTGGTGTTTGAGTGACTGCTTCACCCCAAGATGGTGTTAAGGTGTTGGTGGAGAAACCACGGTTACCTTTACCATTTAAGGCTTTCATATTCCAGTGAATTGGAATACCCACGTGATGTACGGTACGTCCGTCGACTTCTAAGTCTTTCAAACGTTTTGTTACTACTGCAACGGCTTTAATGTAGCCACGGCGAGAAGTAATTTTCACCATATCACCTTTTTGGATGCCTTTTTCTGCTGCTAATTTCTCACCAATTTCCACGAATTGTTGTGGTTGAGCGATAATATTTAACGCAGATTGAGCAGTCCAACTGTGGAAGTGTTCGGTCAAACGATAAGTTGTTGCCACATAAGGGAAATCTTTGTTTGAACCGATAAATTCACGGTCTTCTTTATAAATACGAACAGTCGGATCAGAGACGACACTTGGATGTAGTGGGTTAGTGTCAATCGGACTTTCAATTGGTTCATAGTGTTCAGGTAATGGACCCGTTGTAATTTTATCTACAGCGAATAAACGACCTACACCTTCAGCAGACATAATGAATGGACCTGCATCAGAACCCGGTGGTTGTGTACCATAGTCAGCTACATCTAACCAGTTCCAGTTTTTACCGTTCCATTTGATTAATTGACGGTGTTTATCCCAAGGGTTACCGTTAATATCAAGTGAAGCACGGCTGTAAAGGATACGACGGTTTGCCGGCCATGCGAAGCCCCAACCTAACGTACAACCTAAACCTGATGGGTCAGAGTTGTCACGGTTTGCGGTTTGGTTACCTTTTTCAGTCCATTGACCCACATAGATCCAGTTACCTGATGAAGTTGTACCATCATCACGTAAGTGAGCGAATCCACTGAGTAATTGACCTTTTTTATACATGACGTTGCCATCTGCATCGAGAAGATCAGCAAGCGCGTAACCATTCAATTCTTTCGCTAATTCTACAGAACTTGGTGAATGCGGTTGAGCATAGTTCCAAGTCATCGCTTCGAAAGATTCGATACCACGACCACCTTCTTTTTGATAAAGGTGATGCATTTCTTCACGAATCATAGAAAGAATTTCAACATCTGGTAACGCTTCACCTGGTTGGTCACAGCCTTTCCAGTGCCATTGAGCCCAACGACCAGAGTTAGCAATAGAACCATCTTCTTCTGCGAAACAGGTGGTTGGTAAACGGAATACTTCAGTTTGAATATCTGCTGGATTTACATTGTTTGATTCACCAAAGTTTTTCCAGAATTCAGAAGATTCAGTTTGAAGCGGATCCATCACGATTAAGAATTTCAATTTGCTCATACCTGCAACAGTTTTGTTTTTGTTCGGTAATGAGTTTAATACGTTGAAACCTTGTAAAATCCAACCGTTCAATTTGCCATCATTCATTAACTTAACATGAGTGATAGGGTCGTATAAGCGGTCTGCTTTTGGTAAGAAATCGAAACCCCAACCATTTTCTTTGGTTGCTTTATCACCATAGAACGTTTTCATCATACTCACGAAGAATTTCGAGGTATTACGATAGTAGTTCACTTGGTTTGGTACGATATCTTTTGGCGTAATCGCATTAATGTATTGTTCGTAAGACGTATCTTTGTCATTCGGTAAACGCATATAACCAGGTAAAGACATCGGCAATAAGCCCATATCTGTTGTACCTTGTACGTTTGAGTGTCCACGTAATGCATTAATACCGCCTCCTGGCATCCCCATATTACCTAAGAGTAATTGGATCATAGCCATTGAACGAATATTTTGAGTACCGATTGTATGTTCAGTAAAGCCTAACGCATATAAGTGCGTCATGGTTTTATTCGGTGCAGAAGTTTTACCAATTTCTTCACAGATTTGTAAGAAGAGTTTTTGCTTAACACCGGTAATACGTTCAACTATTTCTGGGGTATAGCGAGAAACGTGATCTTTCAAGATATTAATCACACAACGTGGATCTTGTAAGGTCATGTCACGTTTAGCATTACCATTTTCATCAAATTGGTAATTCCATTTAGATTTATCGTAAGTGCGTTTTTCTTCATCAAAGCCTACGAATAAACCATCTTCGAATTTGAAACCTTCATCAACTAAGAATGAAGCATTGGTATAGTGTTTAACGTATTCGTGTTGAATTTGGTTAGTTTCCAATAAGTAACGGATCACACCCATTAAGAATGCGATATCAGAACCAGAACGAATTGGTGCATGAAGGTCAGCTACAGAAGCTGTACGGTTAAAGCGAGGGTCAACCACGATGATTTTCGCACCGTTTTTCTTCGCTTCAATCGCCCAACGGAAGCCAACAGGGTGAGCTTCAGCAGGGTTACCACCTTGAACAATAATAAGATTGGCGTTTTTGATGTCAACCCAGTTGTTTGTCATGGCACCGCGACCAAATGATGGAGCAAGACTTGCTACCGTTGGTCCGTGTCAAGTATTCGCTTGGTTACACATCGGCACTATGCCCATCATTCGAACCCATTTGTGGGTAAGAAGTGCGGCCTCATTACTCATAGCAGAGGCGGTCATAATACCTGTAGTTGTCCAACGGTTAACGGTTTTGCCACTTGCATCTTTTTCAACAAAGTTAGCATCACGATCATCTTTTAGTAAGCGAGAAATGCGTTTGATTGCTTCTTCCCAAGAAAGACGAATCCATTTGTCAGAACCCGGTGCTCGATATTCAGGGTATAATGTACGGCTTTCACTATTAACATAGTCTAACGCGCCCGCACCTTTCGGACACAACGCACCACGGCTTACCGGATGGTCTGGGTCACCTTCAAGGTGGAATAATTTAGAACGGGTATTGGTGCCTGTATGGCTGCTTAAAGCATCGTAAGGTTTGCCTGTGCTATATAACAACATACCACAGCTCACTGCACAATATGTACAGGTGTTACGGGATTCAAAAGCCCGTAATAATTTGTATTCACGTGGTGCCGCTAAGACAGATGATGGTGCAAAGCCCAACATTGCCGCAGACGTCCCCGCCATACCACCTGCACAGATCTTAAAGAACTTACGTCTAGAGACCTGCATAATCACTCCTTCATAACGGCGAACCGTTAAGATATTTCGATAGTATAAATTCGTATAGATAATTTATTTGATTTCGTTAAAATAACGTATCAACCATTAAATTGATTATAACAATGACCAATTTAAACGAGCTGATTTTAACTATTTTTTAACCGAAAATCTATAATCAAAACTTGTTATAATCGCTTTAAAACTTGAGCTAGATCACAAAACAAACATTTTTTGTTAAAAAAAAGTAACATTTTTACAACAGTCATTTTATTGGGAAAAAATAATGCACTGGATAATCCAAAAAACAATTAATTTTTTTAAAAAAACATCTGAAAATTCGACCGCACTTTTAGTGGAAAAACAAGATAGTTTGGCTGCGGAAGTCCCTGTTTCACTTGTCTATAATGGTATTGCACATACTGTTATGATGTGCTCTCCCCAAGATTTAGAGGATTTTGCTTTAGGCTTTTCATTAGCGGAAAGTATTATTGAGAAAAAAGCGGATATTTATGGCATTGATGTGGTGGAAGTATGCAATGGCATTGAAGTGCAAATTGAATTATCTAGCCGTCAATTTGTGGCATTAAAAGATCATCGTCGAACATTAACAGGCAGAACAGGATGTGGCATTTGCGGCACAGAACAAATCTCACAAGTTTATAAAAAATTGCCAAAATTAGACCGCACTTTCCAATTTAATTTAAATTTATTAGATGGTTGCTTAGCACAATTACAAGCTAATCAAGAACTCGGTAAAGAAACAGGGGCTACACATGCAGCGGCCTTTTTTGATTTATCCGGCAATTTACTGGCGATTCGAGAGGATGTAGGGCGGCATGTAGCGCTAGATAAATTAATCGGCTGGCATGCCA
>CABSZQ010000170.1 GCA_902482195.1 uncultured Haemophilus sp. | reverse complement strand
ATAATATGTAAAGGCATGCCATCAATATGAATATGCTCACGCAATACATCGCGCGTCGTTCCCGCAATATCTGTCACAATAGCCGCTTCTCTGCCCGCTAAAGCATTCAGTAAGCTGGATTTACCCGCATTTGGACGACCCGCAATCACCACTTTCATCCCTTCACGTAAAATCGAGCCTTGTTTCGCTTCGCTACGGACTAAATCAAGTTGATTAATAATTTCTCGTAATTTTGCTTCAATTTTACCGTCTGCCAAGAAGTCAATTTCTTCATCGGGGAAATCAATCGACGCTTCCACATAAGTACGAAGATAAATCACGGAATCCACTAACTGATTCACTTTATTAGAAAATTCACCTTGTAATGATTTTAATGCTGAACGAGCAGCTTGCTCCGAAGTGGCATCAATCAAATCGGCAATGGCTTCAGCTTGGGCTAAATCTAATTTATCGTTTAAAAAAGCCTGTTCAGAAAATTCACCTGGACGCGCAAGACGAACACCATCAAGTTGTAAGATTCGTTTTAGCAACAAATCTAATACCACTTGTCCACCATGGCCTTGCAATTCCAATACGTCTTCACCGGTAAAGGAATTCGGCGATTTAAAATAAAGCGCAATGCCTTGATCTAATACTGTGCCATCAGCATCTTTAAAAGGTAGATAATCTGCCATGCGTGGTTTAGGACATTTACCTAGTACCGCTTGTGCTACTTCAACCGCTTTTGGGCCGGATACACGCAAAATACCAATACCGCCACGTCCTGGCGCTGTCGCTTGTGCGACGATTGTTTCTTTCATAAAAACTCACTAAAAATTGACCGCTCTAATATTGCGGTTATCTTGAGGAAAAATTAATTGGAAAGAGCATTAAGTTTCATTACTTCAGATGCATCAATATAGGAGAGCGAGCTCGTTCTTTTTTTATAAATTTGGAGTATTTGCCCATTCTCTACCGAATTATAAACCTTTTTAGAAGTGAATCTTTCATTTCCATATTGATTAGATGAAATATAAACACTATATATCGATTTGTTTTTACGCTTATAAGTAACCTCGGCTATATAGTTTTCCTCTTCTCCCCAAATGGAAACATAGAACGTTAAGAAAGTGTTTGAAAGTAAGAAAAAGCAACAAAAAAAACCACTACACATAATAATATACCCCAATACTTTCATGAGTATGTGATAAAAAATATTTTCTTTGGGTTTCTTTTTATTGGAAGCTCTTTTAGGCTTTGCCTTTCTTTGTAAAAGGACATTTTCCACTTCCCAATAAATCACGACAAAAAAAAGAAGAATGCTTAATACAAGGGAAACATAAACATCAAGACGTGCACCAGGAAGTAGGGTCTTATCCGAAAACGTAGGATATATAATTAACCCAATTAAAATAAATAACGAAATGACTTTTAGTCTTGTATTGAACATTATTAACATATGTAAAAACCGCACCCAAAGGTGCGGTTAGTGATTATTTTTTACGGGTATGTAACCCTTTTTTCTCTAAACCACGGTAGATCATTTGTTGTTGTACGATAGTGATTAAGTTAGACACTAACCAGTAAAGTACTAGA
Source organism: uncultured Haemophilus sp. (assembly GCA_902482195.1). GTDB lineage: Bacteria > Pseudomonadota > Gammaproteobacteria > Enterobacterales > Pasteurellaceae > Haemophilus_D. The sequence goes on along the minus strand of CABSZQ010000170.1, from coordinate 2,425 downwards.
CCTGCCGGGAACCAGAGGAAGAAGAACATGAAGATCAACGGCATGAAATTCATCACTTTTTGTTGCATTGGATCGGCAACTGGTGTCGGTGACATTTTTTGTAACAAGAACATTGATCCACCCATTAAGATTGGGAGAATGTAGTAAGGGTCTTGTGCCGATAAATCTTGAATCCAACCAAAGAATGGCGCATGACGAAGTTCAACTGCTTCCATAAACGTCCAGTATAATGCAATGAAAATTGGCATTTGGAGGATTAATGGTAAGCAACCACCAAGTGGATTTACTTTTTCTTCTTTGTAAAGTTTCATCATTTCTTGGCTCATACGTTGACGATCATCACCAAAACGTTCGCGCATTTCTTGCATTTTCGGTTGCAACATACGCATTTTCGCCATAGAAGTGTATTGTGCTTTTGTAAGCGGATATAAAATCGCTTTCACCACTAAGGTTACGCAAATAATTGCCACACCCCAGTTAGATACAATACTTTGAATGAAAGTTAATAACCAGAATAATGGTTTCGCGATAAACCATGCCCAACCGTAATCGACGGTTAAGTCTAAGTGGTTAGCCACTTCAGCCATTTTGTTTTGTAATTTTGGACCTGTCCATAATGAGCTGGTAATTGTTTCTGTTGCACCCGCTGGAACAGATACTACTGGACCACGATAACCAATAGACGCAACGTTATTTTTGCTGTCTGTAATACTATAAAGTTGGTTATTTACATCTTGATTTGGGATCCAAGCTGATACGAAATAGTGTTGTAAAATAGCAACCCAACCTGCTTTGGTATCGATAGAAAGATTTTTGTCTTTCATATCGCTGAAGCTGTATTTTTTGTAATTTGTTTCAGAAGAAGAATACGCACCACCGGTATAAGTAGGCATTGCCACGTTACCGCTGCTTTCAACTAATGTGTGTTTTAATTGGCCGTAAGGTTCAACTTCAATTGCACTACCACTTTGGTTCACAATTTCAAAGTTAACACCTACATCGTAACTATCACGTTTTAACACAAAGATTTTACGATAAGTCACACCATCTTTTTCAAATGTTAATGGTACAGAAAGTTCATTTTGGCCTTCTGCTAATTTGAAATTATCACCTGTAACTTGATATTGTGCACGACCTGCTTTTGTATCGATCCCGTTTTTACCGATTAAGCCACTTTGTGCAATGTAAACATGCTCGTTTGTATCTTTTAATAAAACGAAAGGTTCTTTTGAATTTAATTCTGCATCATATTTTAATAATTCAGAACTAATTACATCACCACCTAATGTATCCACTTTCAAACGGAATACATCATTTTCTAATGTGATAATATGACCTTTGGTTTGTGAGTCTGCCACTACTTCGGCAGATGAAGAAGAACTTGCCGGTACATCAGAAGAGGCGGTTGTTGTTTGTTCCGTGGTCTGTTGTTGAACCGGTGGATTTTTATCAAGTTGCCATTGCTGATAAACAAGGAAAGAAATAAAGAGTAGTGCAAGCACTAATAGGCTACGTCTTGAGTCCATTATTTTTTCTCATCGTTATTATTAATATTTTTCGGCGGAACAGGATCGAATCCACCGGCGCTTAAGGGGTGACATTTTAATACACGTTTTAGCGTAAGCCAACTACCTTTTAACAATCCATGTGTTTTTAACGCCTCAATACCATAGCAAGAACAGGTTGGCACAAAACGACAACGGGGCCCGATTAAAGGGCTAATCGCTACTTGATAAAACTTAATTAAAGCGATGAGGATTTTTGTGCCAAACGAATGTGACGTGCCCATAATTTATCCAAAGTTTGTAAAAACGTTTGATTATCAAGCTGACCAATGCCACGTTTCGCCACAAAGACAAAGTCACAAGAAGGCAAATTATGTTGAGATAAACGAAAACTTTCACGAACTAAACGTTTGATACGATTACGATCATGCGCTCGTTTAAGATGTTTTTTAGCCACAGTTAAACCTAAGCGTGGATGCTCAAGATTATTTTTGCGTGCGAGAATGGTAATTTCAGGGGTACTTGCTCGAAACGGTTGTTCGAAGACATTTTTGAATTGAGCGGGAGTTAACAATCGTAACTCCCGAGAGAAGTTTAGCTTAATCACTAAAAGAGGTGATTATGCAGATAAACTCTTACGACCTTTAGCACGACGACGAGCTAAAACTTGACGGCCGTTTTTAGTTGCCATACGAGCACGGAAACCGTGAGTACGGCTACGTTTTAATACAGAAGGTTGAAATGTACGTTTCATTGTAATCTACCTAAATCAAAATGGTTTACTGTTTTGATATTCAAAACACAACAAGGGTTATAAAAAATAGACCGCAATTTTAATCATAAATTGGGCTTTCGTCAAATAAGAAAAGAGAAAATTCCGAAATAATCTTCCGTTTCTTCTAAAATCGTGGGGATTATAC
>CABSZQ010000169.1 GCA_902482195.1 uncultured Haemophilus sp. | reverse complement strand
GCCAGAAAGTAAGCAACGACCGGAATACGCCATGCACAACGCACCATGTACGAAAATTTCGAGTTCGATATCGGGCACGTGTTGGCGAATTTCAGCGATCTCTTCAATGGACAATTCGCGCGATAAAATCACACGAGTTAACCCCATTTGTTTCCAGAATTTTACCGTTGCCCAGTTTACCGCATTCGCTTGTACAGAAAGATGAATATCAATATCCGGGAAGTTTTCGCGCACCAACATGATTAAGCCTGGGTCAGACATAATTAAGGCATCAGGGCCCATGTCGATGACTGGTTGTAAATCTTTGATAAAGGTTTTGAGTTTAGAGTTATGCGGTGCAATGTTTACGACCACATAGAATTTTTTGCCAAGCGCATGGGCTTCATCGATCCCGATTTTTAAATTGGCGTGATTAAATTCATTGTTACGTACACGTAAGCTGTAACGTGGTTGGCCTGCATAAACGGCATCCGCGCCATAAGCAAAGGCGTAGCGCATGTTTTTGAGGGAGCCCGCAGGGGAGAGTAATTCAGGTTTAAATGGGGTTGTCATAATATTCTCTTGTCTGATTTCAGGTCAGTAGCCTGCTTTTGGCAAGCCGTATTAAAGGCCTGTATTTTAGGCGGATTTAGGGATTTGTAAAGTAAAAGTGCGGTTGGTTTTTCGATTGTTTTTTAGGCTAGAAATAAAAAAGGCGAACTATTCGTTCGCCTTATCAAGATTGTATTTAATTAAATCGCCCAGCCGCCAGCATAGAATGCGACAAGCACAACAGCGATGATAATTGTGCCGATGTTGAGTTTTTTCACATCGCCACTCACGATACGACCAATCACTAATGCCGCAAAGCCAAGCATGATACCGGTTACGATGTTTGCGGTTAGCACGATGAATACCGCACAAACTAAGCCGCTCATTGCGCCCACGAAATCATCGAAGTCTAATTTGCTCACATTGCTTAGCATTAATAAGCCCACATACATTAACGCCGGTGCAGTTGCATAACCTGGCACTAAGAAGGCAAGTGGTTGGAAAAATAACATTAATAAGAATAATACGCCGACCACGATAGCGGTGATACCCGTTTTACCGCCTGCGGCTGTACCTGCTGCTGATTCGATATAAACGGCGGCAGGCGCAGTACCGAATAAGCCTGAGAATAAGCTACTTACAGAGTCAGAGGTTAAGGCTTTACCACCGTTGATGATTTGTCCGTCTTTGTCTAATAAGTCAGCTTGACCTGCAACGGCACGAATAGTACCTGTTGCATCAAATACGGCGGTCATCACTAAAGCAAAGACAATGGGTAAAATGGCTGGTTGTAATGCACCTTGTAAATCTAATTGTAAGAAAAGTGAGTTTTCACCAAAGGTTGGCATTTTGAAGATTTGGCCATTGAATGTTACGTTTGGATCGAAGATTAAACCTACGATAGTAATTGCGATGATGACCCATAAAATCCCGCCTTTCACTTTCATTTTTTCTAAGCCGATAATGAATGCAAGGCCGATTAAGGACATCATTACAGGGAAAGAGGTGAAATCACCTAATTTAACCGGTAAACCCGCTTGGTTGCCGACCACTAAGCCTACGCCGTTTGCGGCGATTAAAAGTAAGAATAAGCCGATCCCGATCCCTGCACCATGCGCGATGCTTGATGGCAGGTTACGTAAGATCCAAGAGCGAATACCTGTCGCAGAGATTAAGGTGAATACCAAACCCATAAGGAATACAGCACCTAATGCCACAGGAATAGAAACATGTTGACCAATGACTAAGCTAAATGCGGTGAAGGCAGTTAATGAAATGGCACAACCGATCGCCATTGGCGCATTTGCCCAAAAGCCGATTAAAATCGAACCAAGCCCCGCGACTAAACAGGTTGCGATAAACACTGATTCAGCTGGAAAGCCTGCATCACCAAGCATTTTAGGCACAACAATCACGGAATACACCATGGCTAAGAAGGTGGTTAAACCCGCAATGATTTCTTGACGAACTGTTGAACCGCGTTTACTGAGTTCAAAAGTTTTTTCTAAACTTGACATAAAGTCCCCTAGGTTAATAATCAAAAAAAAGACGTGCTATTTTATAGCAAATTATTTTAAAGTAAACGTTTGCGCAACCGTTTTTTTTGTCAGGCTGCGGGAAAGTGCGGTCAGTTTTGAGGATGTTTTTCGCATATTTTTTTATCGGCTAAAAACTGCTATACTCTGAAAGTTTTTAACGTAATCAAAAAAAGGAAAAACAATGGCTGATTTTAATCAAATTTTAACGCCAGGCGATGTAGATGCTGGCATTATCAATGTGGTAAATGAAATTCCAGAAGGGAGCTGCCACAAAATCGAATGGAACCGTAAAGTTGCAGCGTTCCAATTAGACCGTGTTGAGCCAGCGATCTTCGCAAAACCAACTAACTATGGTTTCATTCCACAAACTTTAGACGAAGATGGTGATGAGTTAGATGTTTTATTATTAACTCGCCAACCACTTGCGACAGGTGTATTCCTTGAAGCAAAAGTTATCGGTGTGATGAAATTCGTTGATGATGGCGAAGTGGACGATAAAATCGTTTGTGTGCCAGCAGATGATCGCGATACCGGCAATGCATACAACAGCCTTGCAGATGTACCAGCGCAATTAATCAAACAAATTGAATTCCACTTCAACAACTACAAAGCATTGAAAAAACCAGGTTCAACAAAAGTGACTCACTGGGGCGATGTAGAAGAAGCGAAAGAAGTGATTCGTGAATCAATCAAACGTTGGAATGAGCGTTAATTTTTCATTTTAATGAATTGAAAAGGCATCAGATTGATGCCTTTTGTTTTTATAGATGAATATAAAGTATTATTAAAATGAGCTGCATACACTCCTAGAATCAGAATGTTTTTAATCGTACTTGTAATGAGTATCAAAGAGGAAGTAAGTAATGAAAAGGTTAATACTAGATATTCTATTTTCTATTTTTATTGGAGTCTCTTTTTCATTATTATCGTTAATAGTTGGTAGATTGCTTTATAATATTGATAATTCAATATCTATTTTTGAGCTAGAGTTGATTGATTTTGGTATAAAGAACCTCTCATTTTTAATAAAAATGACATTATTTGTATCAAGTGGTTACTTTATTTTTTTTTATGGTAGAAGGAGTTTCAAGTAACAAGATAATGTGTGTAAATAATTAATTGTTTACGCTAGATCTTAAACTTTTAAACAAAAACACCAGAGAACTTAACCGCACTTTTTGCATTATTTATTGGTATAAAGTGCGGTCAATTTTGACTTGCACCCAAAAAAGTTGGACTAAGCCCCTAACTTAGATCGTTTCAGGAATCTGCGGCAAATTCACGGCTTCCACCGAGCCTAATGCTTTGGCTTTTTGATAAAATGCTAACTTGTATTCTAGCAAGTTTAAATAGCGTTTTAATTCAGCAATTTGACACTTCACATTTTCCGTTTGGCTTTCAAATAGTGCTAGGCGTTCGTCAATAGTATCGTCGCCAATGGTGGTGCATTCAGCGAAGCGTTTGATGTCTTTTAGGCTCATCCCTGTATTTTTCAAGCATTGTAATAAACTCAACCATTGTAAGTCGTTATCTGTAAAACGGCGATTGCCGTGTTCATCGCGCCCAACGTTAGGCAATAAGCCCTCTTTGTCGTAAAAGCGTAAGGTGTGGGCGGAGATACCGATTTTTTCGGCAGCTTTAGCGGTGGTGTAAGTCATTTTCCTTCCTTTCAAATAAAAAGTTACAAAAAACGCTTGCCTTAGAGTGAGCTCTAAAGTGTAAACTGTCGCTATCTTGCTTAGGCAAGGCCACTTTGTCAATGAATTAAGAGGAAAAACAATGGAAATTAAACAAATCAACTCAACCATCAAATCTCGTGCAGCGGTCGCATTCGCGCCAAATCAACCCTTACAAATTGTGGAAATTGACGTAGAAATGCCTCGCAAAGGCGAAGTGTTAATCCGCAATACTCACACGGGCGTGTGCCATACTGATGCATTTACGTTATCAGGAAGCGATC
>CABSZQ010000168.1 GCA_902482195.1 uncultured Haemophilus sp. | reverse complement strand
TCAAAGGTATCTGTAATTGCACGGTTACGTTTTAATTCATCTTTCACATTAGCCAAGTTATTCGGGTTGTAAGAAGGCGCTGTTGCCATTGCTAATACTTCACCAGTACGCACATCTACCAATACCGCAGTACCAGATTCTGCTTTATTCTCAGTTACCGCTTTTTTGATTTCACGATACACCATGGATTGCAATTTTTCATCGATACTTAAGGTTACATCTTGTGCATCGTATTTTTTCTCATCTGCAATATGCTCAACTACGTTACCACGTTTGTCTTTACGTACAACACGCGCACCGTCTTTCCCCACTAGCATTGAGTTGAAACTCGCCTCAACACCTTCAATCCCTTTACCATCAATGTTGGTAAAGCCGATTAATTGGGCCGCCTCTTCTACACGAGGATAAAAACGACGCGGTTCGGTCTCTAATGAGATACCTTTAATTTTGAGTTCTCGAATATAATTTGCTTTGCTCGCTTCTACTTGGCGCGCTAAATACAAGAAACCTGATTTTGCATTTTTCTCAATTTTTTTCACCAATTCCGCTGGTGTCATATTTAATTCATTAGCAAGGGCTTTAATGCGTTCTTTATCATCTAATGCATTTTCTTTTAACATTAAACGAGGTTCAGCCACAATTGCACTCATCGGTACACTCACCGATAACAATTGGCCGTTACGATCTAAAATTGAACCACGAACAGAAAGGACGTCATCTTTACGTAATGAACGTTTGTCCGCTTCACCAGATAGGGTTTCAGAATTAACAGATTGCACATAAGCAGCACGAGCCACTAATGCGCCTAAGCCTAAGAAAATAAAACTCGTTGCGATGAGATAACGACCACGAAGGAAGCATTTCTCAAACACCATTTTCGGTTTGTTTGGTTTTACTGACGCAGGTTGAGCCAATTTTCTAATTGTTTTCTTTGGCTTTCCTGGTTTCTTAGAGGAATTAAATCTAACCATTTTATTCAAAATCCCTATTCAAAAATAACCACTTCTTGTTCACTTTGAACACGTTGCATTTTTAATGTACCGATTGCAATGGATTCAACTCTTGTATTATCACTTTCGGTTGCTTCTTGTAATTGCAAATTGCGATATTCGTTTTCAAGGGCTTGGTGTTGTAATACCAACTGCCCGTTTTCAGAAATCAAGCCTCTTGTTTGGTGGGTCATCCAAATTGTGCCCATTGCAGAAGCTAAAATTAATAAAAGTAAGACGACAATTAATTTATTAGAAGAAAAAATATCTTCAACGAGAATATGTTGTAAAGGATAACGTTCGCTATTTTCTAACATCTTATTTCACCCTTTCCGCAATACGTAAAACCGCACTTCTTGAGCGTGGATTTGCCGAAATTTCTGCCTCACTCGGCTGAATAGCTTTACCAATGATTTTTAACTTTTGATTACGTTGAATTTGATCTTCACGTAGTGGTAAACCTCTTGGAATATCCTCGCCTTTGCTTTGCTTACGCATGAAATGTTTTACCATTCTGTCTTCAAGTGAATGGAAACTGATAATCGATAAACGCCCTTCTGGTGCCAACATATCTAATGCAGAATTTAATACACTTTCTAATTCATCTAATTCCGCATTAATATAAATTCGAATGGCTTGGAAACTACGCGTCGCCGGATGCTTATGTTTATCTTTAAACGGTACAGCTTGAGCGATTAACTCAGCAAGCTGAGAAGTACGACTTAAACATTCAGTGCCATTTTTGACCGCACTTTTATTGAATTCTACGATGGCAGTCGCAATTCGTTTTGCAAAACGCTCTTCGCCGAAGGTTTTTAACACCCAAGTTAAATCATCAACAGATACTTGTTTTAGCCACTCTGCCGCTGATAAACCTTGTGTGGTATCCATGCGCATATCTAACGGGCCATCTTTCATAAAACTGAAACCACGCTCTGCTTCATCAAGCTGTGGAGATGACACCCCTAAATCCAGCAAAATGCCGTCAATTTTACCAACTAAATCGAGTTTTTGACAGATATCAGGAATGTGTGAAAAGCTATTATGTTCAATATGAAAACGAGGGTCTTGAATTTTTTCAGCTTCAGCAATCGCACGTGGATCACGATCAACAGCAATTAAACGACCATTTTCAGAAAGTTGGGAAAGAATAAGACGAGAATGACCACCACGACCAAAGGTACCATCAATATAAATTCCATTTTCTTTCAACGCCAAGCCATTCACCGCTTCGTGAAGCAAAACCGTGATATGTTCAGGTGCAGAAAAGGAATTTTGCGTAGTCATAATTAAAAAGTAAAAGTTAAATCAAAATCGATAAAGAGAAGATAGAGCGGCGCAAGCACCGCTTATCCTGCTAGTGCTGCTGTTCTATAATGACAGCATTTTTAGTTCTTCAGAAGCTCCGAATTCAGCACTTGAGCCAATTTCGATATCTTCATCAATTTGTGCGTACCATTCAGTATCGCTCCAAATTTCAAATTTGTTCAACTGCCCTACCAACATTAATCCTTTTTCTAATTTTGCGTGTTGACGTAATGGGCCACTTAATAAGATACGACCTTGCGCATCCATTTCACATTCTGTGGCATAGCCGAGCATCACACGTTGTAAGCGGCGTTGATTAGGGTCAAAGTTGGAAAGTGAAAGTAGTTTTTGTTCGATTTTTTCCCATTCATCTAAAGGATAAAGTAATAAACAAGGTTGACGAATATCAACGGTACAAACCATTTGACCTTGGTTCTTTTCCATGATTTCAGCACGATAACGCGTAGGAATCGCTACACGACCCTTCGCATCTAAATTTACCGCTGCTGCACCACGAAACATTTCTCTACCTTTAAACGTCTATTTTTGTAAAAATTTGGCAGAATTTTCCACAAAATTCCACTTTTCACCACTTTGCGTAAGTTTATCGGTTGTAGCCTTAACTTGCAAGCAATTAAAACGTAAAGATTGGTAAATTTTGGCAATAAATAAACAAAAAAACCGTTTAAGGTTTCCCTCAAACGGTTTTTCAATTTTTAACTCAATTTAATTAGTTATTTATATACGCTTCTTCATCACGATCACCTAATGGTTTAAGCTGTGTGAAGAATAATACTAAACAAAGAGCTGTTAAACCTAAGCCGATATAAACAGATAATTGATAGTCTAAACCGAAACCGATTTTGTTGTATGCAAGATAAGTAAAACATACAGTACTGATAAATGCCGCAGGGATTGTACATACCCAGTGGAATTTATTATAACGGTATAAGTACGCTGCTGCAGTCCATAACATAACCATCGCAGTAGTTTGGTTCGCCCAAGTGAAGTAACGCCATAAGATAGAGAAATCCACTTTTGATACGATATAACCAACCACGAATAATGGCACAGCAATAATTAAACGTTTAGCTAAGGTTTTTTGTTCTAAATGGAAAAATTCTGCAATAACAAGGCGTGCTGCACGGAATGCTGTATCGCCTGATGTAATTGGAAGAACAACCACACCTAATACTGCAAAAATACCACCAACAAGACCTAAGAAGTGGATTGAAGAATCATAAACCACTTTAGAAGGCGAACCCGCTTTAATCGCAGCTAACAAATCTGGTAAAGAATCATAGAAACTTAAACCAACTGCACACCATACTAATGCAATCACACCTTCACCGATCATCGCACCGTAGAAAATGAAACGAGCTTCTTTTTCGTTTTCAGTACAACGTGCCATTAACGGGCTTTGTGTTGCGTGGAAACCAGATAATGCACCACAAGAGATTGTTAAGAACAAGAGTGGCCATAATGGTAAATCTGCACGGGTTTCAAAGTTTTGGAAGAATTTCTCAAAAGACATACCGTCCACAGAACGATAGAAAGAAATTGGATCCGCTGCGCTAAGATCTGCACTGACTAAACCATATACCATACCCACAGACATAAATAGCAATAATGCGCCGAAGAACGGATAGATACGGCCAATGATTTTATCAACTGGAAGTAATGTCGCAAGAATATAGTAAATGAAGATGATAGCAGTCCAAACACTGATAACTGTCGCTTTATCCATACCCCAAACGGT
>CABSZQ010000167.1 GCA_902482195.1 uncultured Haemophilus sp. | reverse complement strand
ATAATATCTATATCTCTATTTTCTAATTTATATATTTCCAACCCTACCCAATGACTACTCCAGAGCTCAATAGTTGCTGTTTTTTTATTTGAATATAAGTCAAATCTAGTTAAATAACCAAAATCTCCCTCTTGCTCAAAATCAACTTGAACAACTCCGAATTTTTCAATCACCCTAGGGTAAACAACATTTTCAAAAAAATTAAATATATCCATTATTTTTTCTAGCACTCTTATATTATTAATTTACCTATCAAAATAGACACAAATTTTGACTTTTATTTCATCTTTGATGGTTCCCAGTTGTTTAAAATATCATAAATAAACTCTACATATTCTTTTTCAGGATGTAATTCTAAAAAACGTTTGCATGCCTTTTTAAAATACATAAAACAGATTTCTTCAGATACATGAATCTGATATCTAGGATCACATAAGCCTCCAATCTCAAACCTTACCCCTTCGAAGTGATCTTCTGGAAACGGACTATTCATATCAGGGTAATAGCAATCTGCTCCCTCCTCACAGAATCCATCCTTTTCTACCAGAACAGAATAAATAGCTTTTAAAAAATCTCCCTCATAATATACAATATTAAAGTAGGTTTTTATACTAAACTCAGGCTCATCTAAACCACCTGTTCCACCATAAAAAAAATTTAAAGGGCTATAAGAATCCTCTCCTTTGGCTGTATATAAGGGAATACTATTCTGGGTGTACATTTGTTACTCCTTTAGTATCTTTATCAATATAATAACGAAATTTTTTCACTACCAATAGTAAAATGACACCTTTCCCTAGACTGATAATAAAATAAAAGTGCGGTTAAAAACACACTGATTTTTAACCGCACTTTTTTATTTTAATCGTGTTATTAACCCACTACTTCAGGTAATACACCTAATTTAATTAGGAATGGGATACTCACGATAATAATCCCTAGAATTGAGACAAAGAGTAGGAACCCTGAACCACCCGGCACACGATAAGGTAAGTTTGGATGTTGATGGCGAGCTTTCCAAACCAATGCTGCTGGCAATACCACTGCATAGAAAGCAAACATTTGTCCTGCATAACCTAATGCAAGGATGAAGCCTTCTGGATAGAAGAATGCAAAGAGCAATGGCGGAAGGAAGGTTAAAAAACCTAAACTTAAACGGTTTGCTGAAATATTGAAGGCGCGTTTTAACAAGTCGTCAATACATTCTAGTAAACCTAGTGCCACCCCTAAGAATGAGGTAATCAGTGCTAAGGCAGAGAAGATTTTCACGACAGCCGCAATAATGGTGCTGCCTGTAATCACTCGAACGGCTTCAATCAATCCATTTAATGTTGGATCTTGATTAAGGATTTCTAAGAATCGGCTTTGACTTAACACGCCGTGAGTAGAAAATTGCCATAAAAGATAACCCACTAATGTGATTGCAGAGCCCATAATAATAGAAAATCTTAAGGCTTTTACATCACCTTCTAAGTATTTATTTAAGCAAGGAATTGAGCCGTGGAAACCAAAAGCGGTAAAGAAAACTGGACTAGCCGAAATCAATAGCGCTTTATCAATAGGCATGGCCATTAAGTTATCGATTTTAATTTCTGGAATCATCAATCCAAGCACAATAAATAAAGCCGCAATCATCGTAATAAATAAGAAACGATTTAAGGCATCCACAAAGCTTGTGCCAATTGCTACGAAGATACCAAAGAAGATCGTAAATGCTAGGATAGAACCTTTCATTTTGAGATCAGGTGTCGCAAAATCAGGTAAAGTTGAAGCAAGAATTGCACCACCACCGGTTACATAGGCGGAAAGTAACGCATAAAGGAAAATCATTAATACGCTGGTTGCGACAATTCGTCCTGGTCGACCAAAATACTGTGCGGCAAGCGTGCCAATACCGGCATCATGTTCAGCTGTTTGGTAAACCTCAACAAATAATAATGCGCTATAGGTGAGCAGAATCCATAAAAGAACAAGTAGAACAACTGTAAACGTGAAACCTATTCCTGCAGAGGTGAGAGGCATGGCAAGCATCCCTGCCCCAATCATCGTCCCTGAGGTAATCAAGGTACTTCCCAATGTTTTGTTCATAAGTTTTCTCCTTTCCGATTATCGTAGAAAGGCTAGTCACTTCCTTATTTGACAATACATCAAACTACAATGTCATTAGAATGTTTTCGCATTTTTCTCATTAACCAAATATTTTTTAGATACAAAAAGCCCTTACCCCGTTACTGAGGTAAGGGCGGTAGGCCTATTTTTGTTCAAAACGTGCAGTGAAGAAACGTAATTGTTTTGGTTCATACACGAAACGAAGCCCTTTAATATCCTCTTTATGTTTGAATAAGTGGATAATACCATCAGCAACTAAATCCATGTGTGCATAGGTGTAAACACGACGCGGAATAGTAATACGTACAGTTTCAAGTTTTGGATGATGGTTTTCGCCAGTTTTGATATCACGACCAGCTGAAATAATACCACGTTCCATTGTACGCACACCGCATTCAACATAGATTGCTGCAGCTAATGCTTGTGCTGGAAAGTCTTCTTCTTGTTTCAAATGTGGACAGAAACGACGTGCATCTAAGAACACCGCATGACCACCAATTGGTTCTACAATCGGTACACCTGCTGCTTTTAATTTTTCACCTAGGTAACGTACTTGTTTAACACGATGTTCAATGTACTCTTCCTGAGTTGCTTCTTTCAAACCGATCGCCATTGCTTCCATATCACGACCAGCCATACCACCGTAAGACGGCATACCTTCGAACACAACAACCAATTCTTTCGCTTTCATGAACAACTCTTCATCATTCATACATAAGAAACCACCGATATTGGTTAAGCAGTCTTTTTTACCACTCATTGTACAACCATCTGCATAGCTGAACATTTCTTGAACGATTGATTTAATTGAGCGATCTTGATAGCCTGGTTCTTGTTCTTTAATGAAATAAGCATTTTCAATACAACGAGTTGCATCGTAGAACACTTTAATGCCGTGTTTTGCGGTTAATTCACGAACCGCTTTCATGTTTGCGATAGAAACCGGTTGACCACCTGCTAAGTTTACTGTTACCGCCAAGCACACATAAGCAATATTTTCAGCGCCTTTTTCGTTAATTAATTTTTCTAATTTTTTAACATCAATATCACCTTTGAATGGGATATCTAATGTCGCATCATGTGCTTCATCACGAATAATATCGTAGAAAATACCGCCATTGGCTTCTTGGTGGAAACGTGTAGTAGTGAAATACATATTACCTGGTACGTATTGACCCGGTTTAATCGCGATACGAGAAAGAATGTTTTCTGCACCACGTCCTTGGTGAGTTGGCACAATATGCTTGAAGCCAAATAAATCTTGAACAGTTTCTTGTAAATGATAGAAGTTGCGGCTACCTGCATAAGCTTCATCACCCATCATAATACCGGCCCATTGACGATCACTCATTGCATTCGTACCGCTATCGGTTAAAAGGTCGATATAAACATCTTTTGAATCAAGTAAGAAGGTATTGAAACCTGCTTCTTTCATTGCTTTTTCACGTTCTGCTTTTGGTAGGATTGAAACTGGTTCAACACTTTTAATACGGAACGGTTCTGCTGGATAGTATGCCATAATAAATCTCCTATTTATGTTAGGTTTAAGTCCAAACGATTATTAACCCGCTATTAAAAACATCTATCATCGAGTTGGGTGTATAGTACTGAATTTTTTTCTGCATTACTGTGATCAAAGTCACAAATCGATAAATTTTTATCAAATTTATATAAAAAAATTTATTTTTGATAATTTTATATCAAAAAATCATAAACATACTGATTTTTAGATCAATTAAACAAGTCTGGAGGAACAATTCCGTTTTCTCAACAGAGCAAGCGGACATAGGAATGGTGTTGCAGGCGGGATTGCCATGAGAGAGCGATATTTCGACAGAAGAAGCATCAAAAATACAAAAAGTGCGGTCAATTTCAAAGAGTTTTAAAACCTCTCAAAAATTGACCGCACTTTTTGTTATTCTATTTCAAGTAGTATGCTAAGAAAATTCTAATTTGTTATAAAAAAGACTAATAC
>CABSZQ010000166.1 GCA_902482195.1 uncultured Haemophilus sp. | reverse complement strand
TAGGTTTTGCTAATTCAGCGGGTCTAGCCAAATTGGTGTTACATTATTTAGGCATTGAAATGGATAAAGGGGCAACGCGTACAAACTGGCTAAAACGCCCACTTTCACCCGTTCAGCTACAATATGCTGCAGGGGATGTATGGTATCTCTTGCCGGTCTATCAAAAAATGCAAATAGAATTAGCGCAATCTCCTTGGCTTCAAGCTGTAATTGATGATTGCCAGCTTGCGATCTCGAAAACCTGTAAATTAGATGATCGCGATCCAGACAAAGCCTATTTAGAGATTCCAAATGTTTGGAAATTGAATCCACTCGAATTGGCACGTTTACAGCTATTGGCAAAGTGGCGACAAGAAACGGCAATGGCACGAAACTTAGCCCTTTCTTATGTGGTGAAATCTGACAACCTTTGGAAAGTAGCAAAAAACAATCCTCGCAATACATCAGAAATGCTAGCGCTTGGATTATCTGAAAATGAAGTGCGTGTACGTGGCAAAAAAATGCTTCAATTATTAGCACAAAGCCGTCGAATTTCACCTTATGATTACCCTAAGCGTTTAGTGCGTATTGTGGATGATCCCCGTTATAAAAAGGCAATTCGATTGTTACAAGAAAAAGCTTATGAATTGACGCCAAAAGGATTAACCCTCGATATTCTAGCGAGTAAACGAAATTTAGAAGATCTCATAAAATGGGTTTGGCTGAAAAATGAAGATATGACAAAACAGCCCGATTTACTTTTAGGGTGGCGAAGAGAAATTGGCTTGAAGCTGGTTGAATACTTAAAATCTGTAGAGTAGCCACTAAAAACAATCTTAAAAATAACCGCACTTTGAATTATCAAAAGTGCAGTTATTTTCTTTAGTGTTTTACAACGCAGGCTATATTAAGCTTGAGTTGCTTGGATTGCGGTTAATGCGATGGTGTAGATGATATCATCCACTAATGCACCACGAGATAAGTCATTAACCGGTTTACGCATACCTTGAAGCATTGGACCCACGGCCACTAAATCAGCAGAACGTTGTACCGCTTTATAGCCGATGTTACCAGCGTTGATATCAGGGAATACAAACACGTTTGCTTGACCAGCCACTTTAGAGTTTGGTGCTTTAGAAGCTGCCACATCTTTCATCACTGCTGCATCGTATTGTAATGGACCGTCGATTAATAAATCAGGACGTTTTTCTTGTGCAATACGGGTAGCTTCTTTCACTTTCTCTACAGATTGACCAGAACCAGAAGTACCGGTTGAGTAAGAAAGCATTGCCACTTTCGGATTTAAACCAAATGCTTTTGCAGATTCAGCAGATTGGATTGCGATTTCAGCCAGTTGTTCAGCGGTTGGCTCTGGGTTTACTGCACAGTCACCATACACTAATACTTGGTCTGGTAATAACATGAAGAATACAGACGAGATAATTGAGCTACCTGGTGCTGTTTTGATGATTTGCATCGGTGGGCGAATTGTATTTGCAGTGGTATGAACGGCACCAGAGACTAAACCATCTACTTCGCCTGCTTCTAACATCATCGTACCTAATACAACGGTGTCTTCTAATTGCGCGCGTGCTTGTTCTTCCGTTAAACCTTTAGATTTACGTAATTCAACTAAACGAGCAACGTAGTTTTCACGTACGTCAGTTGGATTGATGATCGTTACGTCAGCACCTAAAGTCACGCCTTGTTCAGCCGCAACTTTTTTCACTGATTCAGGATCCGCTAATAATACCGATTTTGCGATACCACGTTCAGCACAGATTGCTGCCGCTTTAACAGTGCGAGGTTCATCACCTTCTGGTAATACGATGGTTTTACCTGCTTTGCGTGCTAAATCAGTTAATTTAAAACGGAATGCTGCTGGAGAAATACGTGCTTCACGAGCAAGTGGTGCAGAGATTGCATTCGCTAATGCTTGTGCATCTAAAGCTTTAATTTTGCCTGCTTGCGCACTAAATACACCTAAGATGTCAGAGTTGTTCACACCGCCAAATTCTGAAGCAACGGCTTCTACTAATGTGCCTTCTTCATTGTTTGCCA
This sequence comes from uncultured Haemophilus sp., assembly GCA_902482195.1. GTDB lineage: Bacteria > Pseudomonadota > Gammaproteobacteria > Enterobacterales > Pasteurellaceae > Haemophilus_D. The sequence continues at coordinate 2,071 of CABSZQ010000166.1, read as the reverse complement.
CTAAGATAATTTGTGCATCTAAGGTTTGCGCAATCGCGAAGTTTAAGCTATTTGCAAAAGGCGCTTGAGCTGAAGGTTGAACACCTTTAACAATCACTAGATTTGCATTTAATGCTTGGAAATCAGCCACGATTTTTTCTAACAACACGTCTTTTTGATTATTTGCGATTAATGCTTGAGCGGTTTTTACATCTTCTACTGCATTGAATACGACAGCGCCTGTTGTTTTAGCTGCGTCTAGTGCTGCTGCTAAATTTGCTTCTGCGCTAGTTGGAATAAGAATAACTGCTTTAGTCATTTTGATATACCTTTTAATGAATGAAAAAACCTGCTGATTTCTCAGCAGGTTTGAAGAAAGTTGATTAGCCCGCTAAACGTGCTGTATCTTGTGCAATTACTAATTCTTCGTTAGTTGGAAGAACGATTGCTTTGAATGCAGAGTCATCAGCAGTGATCACGCCTGATTTACCAAAGCGAGCAGCAAGGTTACGTTCTTTGTCTAATTTGATGCCGAATAATTTTAAGTGGCCTAAGGCTAATTCACGAACGTGAGCAGAGTTTTCACCGATACCACCCGTAAATGCGATGGCATCTAAGTGATCATCACCTAAAACGGCCATGTATGCACCGATGTATTTCGCTAAACGGTAGCTGTAAACATCTAATGCACGTTTTGCTTCTGGTTTAGAGGCATCGTCGTAGTTATCTTCTGCATAACGGCAGTCGCTCGTTACTTCAGTTAAACCTAAAAGACCTGATTTTTTCACTAAAGTCTCTTCGATTTGATCCATTGACATGCCTAAGTTTTTGTATAGGTAGAAAACGATCGCAGGGTCAATATCACCACAACGTGTACCCATCACTAAACCTTCTAACGGGGTTAAACCCATAGAGGTATCGATACATTTACCATGACGAACCACAGAAACCGAACCACCGTTACCTAAGTGACAGATAATTGCGTTTACTTGGTCTGCTGGTTTGCCTACGTATTCCGCGACTTCGCGAGAAACGAAGTAGTGGCTGGTACCGTGTGCACCGTAGCGACGTACGCCATGTTCTTTGTAAAGTGAGTATGGAAGTGCATATAAGTATGCTTCTTCAGGCATAGTTTGGTGGAATGCTGTATCAAATACGACAACGTTCTTATCTTTTAAGTGTGGGAATGTTTTGAATGCTTCACGGATACCGATTAAGTGAGCCGGGTTGTGAAGTGGAGCAAATTGTGCTGCATCTTCAATACCTTTAACTACTTCATCTGTTACAACAACAGATTGGGTGTATTTCTCACCACCGTGAACGATACGGTGACCAATCGAGGTGATAGAGTTTTTAAGCTCATCAGTCATAATGTTTGACGCGATGAAGTTAAGTGCTTCAGTGTGCGCTGCACCAGCACCTAAATCTGCGCTACCTTTTTCACCGTTAAGTTTCCATTTGATACGAGCTTCAGGAAGATAAAATGCTTCTGCTAAGCCTGATAATTTTTCTTCACCTGTTGCAGGATCAAGGATTGCAAATTTTAATGAAGAACTACCACAGTTAAGGATGAGAACAAGTTTTGACATAGGAACCCTATTTTTGATTGAGGTTAATAAAAATCCATTCAAAAGAACGGAGTATAAATCCCATATAGAATACACCTTTTAGCGTATAAAATAAATTAACTGGAGGGTAAAAATACGATCTTTTATTAGAAAAGTTGAAAATTTCAACAGTTTCTAGTTAAGGATGACAATTAAACCTAAACTAGAGTATTATAAGCGAGGTTATTTTCAAGGATGTTTTCATGTCATCATTTTTTTCAACCTTAAAACAAGGGCAAATTTATTTGCAAACGTGGCCATTAGAAGCGAAGCTCGGCATGATTTTTCCCGAAAATCGCATTATTAAAGCCACAAAATTTGCACAAAAATTTATGCCTTTTATGGCAGTATTTGCGGTGGTCTGGCAGCAGCTTTATGCCAAAGCGGATCTTACTGCATTTTCGCTTGCTATTTTGACCGCACTTTGTGCGTTAGCGATGCCATTTCAAGGTTTATATTGGTTGGGGAAACGAGCAAAATCACCC
>CABSZQ010000165.1 GCA_902482195.1 uncultured Haemophilus sp. | reverse complement strand
GTCCTGGTTAAACGATGGTTAGAAAATAAAAAATACTATCGTCTTAAATACGAAAAAGAGTTACCCGATAATATTGATCAACGTATTGAGCAAGATGCTCGTGAATTTATCAGCAGCACTGTTACTATTATACGTGGCATGATTAATTCTATTCTGACCACCATTGAATTTACGATCATCCTTTGGTCTCTCTCTGGCGTGTTAAGTCTTTTCGGATTAAATATTGAAAAAGGCGTTGTTTTCTTTATTTATGCCTTTATTATCCTCGCAACGTTAATGTCCGTTTGGATTGGTCACCCTTTAATCAAACTGAACTTCAATAAAGAAAAACTTAATGGTGACTACCGTTATTCTTTAATTCGAGTGCGAGATAATGCTGAAAGTATTGCATTCTATCAAGGTGAACAGCAAGAACAGCATTTACTGAAAAACAAATTTGCAGAAATCATTCATAACCGTTGGGCAATTGTATTGAGAATGTTGGGATTAGACGGCTTTAATGGAAGTGTCACGCGCGTTGCAAAACTCTTACCGTTAATGCTGCAAGCACCTCGTTTTTTCACTGGACAAATCAAACTGGGCGATATGCACCAAACTGTGCAAGCATTTAACCGATTAATGACCGCACTTTCCTTCTTCCGTTTGTTCTATGAAGAATTTACACTCTATCAAGCGCGTTTAAATCGTCTTTATGGTTTTATGACTAAGTTGGATGAATTAGATCATTCAGAGGTTCATCAACCAATGAAATGTTCTAACCGTGTTGCGTTATCAAATTTTGGTATTAAAGATGAGCAAGGCAGATTGTTGCTTAATAACTTAAATATTGAATTAAAAAATGGTGATGCTTTATTAATTCAAGGTCCATCTGGCACAGGGAAAACGTCGCTATTAAAAGCGATGGCCGGAATTTATCCTTTTGAGACAGTTGGTCTGGTGGAACATCCTTGTGTGACCAGTTTATTCTTACCACAACGTCCTTATATGCCACAAGGTACGTTACGTGAAGCGATTTGCTATCCAGATATTGATCCTTATCATCCTGAATTGGAAAAAACACTCACGGATTGCTGTTTGGATAAATACCTTCACAGCCTTGATGTGGATAATGATTGGCAAGCAATTTTGTCACCAGGTGAATTACAGCGTGTGGCATTTATTCGTATTTTACTGACCAAACCTGAAGTGGTCTTTTTGGATGAAACCACATCAGCACTTGATGAGCCAACAGAGTATCTGCTTTATAAAACAATTAAAGAACGCTTACCGAATATGATCATTCTGAGTGTTGGCCATCGTGGCACATTGCATCAATTCCATAACAAACAATTGGATTTGGCTGTCTGCATCGTCTAAATAACAAAAGGCTAAATTATATTTAGCCTTTTCTTTTTACTACGCCCGTACAATTGCTTAGAACTTGCACAATGCTTGCTACACACCCCAATCCCCCCTATAATTCCCCCAATTTTTCTAATTCCATTTTCACAATGTCAAATAAAACCATTGCAAAAAATACGCTATTTCTGTACATCCGAATGCTTTTCAACATGGGGGCGATGCTGTATATCTCTCGTGTGGTATTGCAGGTATTGGGTGTGGAAGATTTTGGTATCTACAACATTGTGATGGGTGTGGTGGTCTTATTTTCCTTTTTTAATGGCACAATGACGGCCACCACTCAGCGTTTTATTAACGTAGAAAAAGCCTCGAATGACATTCAACGTGTCAATAAAGTCTTTAATATTAGCATCTTAAATCACCTACTCATTATTTTTATCGTATTCGTGTTAGCCGAAACCGTCGGTTTATGGTTTTTAAATCACAAATTGGTGATCCCCGCTGAACGCTTGCAAGCCGCAAATATTGTTTACCAATTAGCATTAATTATTGCCCTTGTTGAAATCATCAAGGTGCCATTCAATGCCATGATTGTTGCCCATGAGAAAATGGGATTCTATGCGTGGTTGGGATTAGGTGAAACCATTTTAAAACTGACTTCTGTTTTTATCTTAAGCCACATCACACATTACGATAAGTTAATTACTTATGGCTGCTTATTGCTTTCAGTCAGTTTAATCGTGCTCTCTCTTTATGTGTTATTCACTAAATATTATTTCAAAGAAGCTGCACGTTTCCGTTTATATAAAGATTTAAGCAAAACCAAAGAAATGGTGAGTTTTTCTGGTTGGATGCTCATGGGACAAGTTGCCTATGTGGGTTCGACCCAAGGCTTGAATATGGTGTCTAACTTATTCTTTGGTGTAGCAGTCAACGCCGCTGTCGCCATTGCGACCCAAGTAGAAGGTGCCGTTTATAGCTTTGTGAATAATTTCCAAATGGCGGCTAATCCGCAGTTGGTTCAGTCTTATGCAGCAAAAGATTATGATCGCAATCGCCAATTAATTCTTGGTATTTCAAAATATTCACTTTATTTAATGGCAATTCTCTCTGCGCCTGTATTATATTTCACCCATACCTTATTGACATTTTGGCTAGGTGATCATCTTCCGCAATATACTGAACAACTTGTACAAGCTATTATTGCTTGCTTATTGATCAGTGCGATGGCAGGGGCATTTTGGATGAGTGCATTAGCCATTGGCACATCCACCGTAAAACAATACAATATCATCGTCGCATTAATCGATCTTTGTACGGTGCCTTTGGCTTATTATTTGTTCACACTAGGTTATAATCCAGTATTTGCCTTTGTGGGTAAATTTAGTACGATGGTCATCTCACAACTCTATCGATTATATTTTATTAATAAAAAAATTAAATTTAACCACAAAGAATTTGTCTCATATTTAGTGAATGTCGGCGTGGTGTTTGGCCTGCTATTAGGTACCATCTATATATCCGATACTACCCGCAGTTATTCTTTATTGGAATTTGTTGGACAATCCATCATTTTAGAAATGGTATTAATCTGTGTCATTTTAATCTTCGGATTAAACACAGCAGAAAAAAATTTCTTGTTTAGCTATTTAAAGAAAAGAGTAAAAAAATGAATCAACTCCTTATTGATTTAAAAAACAAACTGAATCCTATTGTCGAACTGATCAAAGATAAAAACGACGTATTTTATTTCGACTACCCGCTTCATTTGAACGTGGGCGATTTGCTGATTTATCACGGAACCGAGCAATTTTTTAAAGATCACCATATTAATGTGACCTTAAAACGTTGCGAATATGATTTAGATCTTGAAGAAGTTAAAGCGAAAATTACACCAAACACCACCATCCTTTTACATGGTGGCGGTAATTTTGGCGATCTTTATCCGCAGCATCAAAAAATCCGCGAAGAAATGGTGACGAATTTCCCGAATAATCGAATTATTGTGTTGCCACAAACTGCTTATTTTAAACACGAAGAAAATCTGCAAAAATCAGCCACACTGTTCCGTAGCCACAGTGATTGCCATCTACTGGCTCGTGACGAAAGAACAGAGAACCTATTTGCACAATTTTCAAATCATGTTTATTTGTCACCGGACATAGCTCATCAGCTTTATGGCACCATGGAAACGAAACAAGGCAAAACTGGTGAGCAGCTTTACTTCCTACGTAAAGATATTGAAACGAGTGATATCGAGAAAAATATCCTTGCTCGACTTCCTGCTAACAGCAACGTAAAAGACTGGGAAGATATTCTTTCAACAGAAGACGATGTTGTTTTAGCAGTAAGCTGGCGAATGAGTAAAATGGCCAATAAATTTGGTCTGGGTTGGCTGAAAGATCTTTGCCATCAGTTTTGGTATGCCTATACTCAACGCATTGTAAAACGTGTTGCACAAGTATTCTTAGCGAATGATAAAGTCACCACAACTCGCTTACATGGTCATATTTTCTCTTGCTTGTTAGAAATTCCAAATCGTGTTTGCGATAACTCTTATGGTAAAAATAGTAGCTATGCCAAATTATGGACCAAAGAGCTAGATTTTGTTGAATTGGATAAATAATGTTTGAATTGAAAAAACTGATTACAGCCATGATTCTTCCCCCATTTAATATTTTAATTTTATGGGGACTTTCACTTATTCTAGCTAAATTCAATTTCAAAAAATTAAGCCGAATTTCGACCTCACTTGGTTTCTCTCTACTCTATCTTTTAAGCATTCCTTACA
>CABSZQ010000164.1 GCA_902482195.1 uncultured Haemophilus sp. | reverse complement strand
TTTGCCCACTAAACCTTCTACTTTTAATCCAATTGGCAAGCCATGACAGTCCCAACCTGGGATATAAGGCGAGTCAAAACCTAATGCGGTTTTGGATTTAACAATAATATCTTTCAGAATTTTATTAACGGCGTGACCGATATGAATGTTGCCGTTCGCATATGGAGGGCCATCATGCAAAATAAAGGATTTTTTACCTTTCGTCGCTTGGCGGATTTTTTGATACAACTGTTTGTCATACCAATTTTTTAACATTACAGGTTCGCGTTTGGCTAGATCGCCACGCATTGGGAAACCTGTTTCAGGTAAATTTAACGTGTTTTTGTAATCAACTGTCATGTTATTTTCCAATTTTATATTTCAATATAATTCTATTTTGCAAAAAATGCTTTCGCTGTTTTTACGTCTTGTTCAATTTGAGCTTTCAACGCCTCAAAAGACGGAAACTTTATCTCATCTCGAATCTTATGGCAGAATTCTACTTCGACCATTTGTCCATAAATATTCTGAGAAAAATCAAATAAATGGACTTCTAATAATTGTATCGTACCGTTAATGGTTGGGCGTTTTCCCATGTTAGCGACGCCGTTAAAAATCTCGCCTGATTTTAACCGCACTTTCACGGCATAAACCCCTTTTACGGGATTCACTTGGCGATGTAAGCGAACATTCGCGGTAGGAAAACCAATGGTTCGGCCTAATTTATTGCCGTGTATCACACGACCGAAAATACGATAAGGCTTACCGAGTAAATTTTGCGCACGCTGTAAATCATCTTTAGCCAATGCTTCACGGATAGCGGTGCTACTGATACGTAACTCGTCTAAACAGAAGGTGCGACTGTCTTCCACTTCAAAACCAAACTGCTTTCCGGCTTGTTGCAACATCGCAAAATTGCCTAAACGCTTCGCACCAAATTTGAAATCGTCACCAATGCTGAGAAACTTCACATTTAATTTGCGCACAAGCCAATCTTCAATAAATTGTTCTGCCGGAAGATTAGCAAAAGTGCGGTCAAATTTCGCGACGATCACCACATCCACACCTGCCTGAGCTAAATAATGTAATTTATCTCTTAATCGCATTAAACGCGCGGGCGCTTTATCGCCCATAAAATATTCGCGCGGTTGTGGTTCGAAAAGCATCACCGCCATGGGTAAATTTAGCGCATTCGCTTTCTGACGAAGATGACGCAAAATCGCCTGATGCCCCAAATGCACCCCATCAAAATTGCCAATGGTTAATGCGCACCCTGACAAATATGGCTGTGAATTATGAAGCCCACGAATTAATTGCATTACATCTTATTCCAAAAAACGAAAAATAATCGGTGCATTATAGCGGTAACTTAATGTTTTGTCAGTAAATGGTGTTTACGAACACCCAAGAGCGCCAATACGCCTAAATAAACGACCGCAGCCAGTCCAATTAACCAAACCAACCAATAGATACGCATTAAAAATGTCATGGCTGCCCATTCTTGAATCGACGGGCAGTTATACCAAACCAAACCGCCCATGGCTAAGGCTGCACCTAAAACTTTCAGAAAAAAGACCGCACTTTTACGTGAAAAATGGTATACATCTTCTTTAGCTAAACCACGATAAAGCAAATAAGCATTTAAGGTTGCTGACATCGCAGAAGCTATCGCTAAGCCCACATAACTAAATGGAATCGCCAATACGTTAAAGCCCATATTGCTCACCATGGCGATGATCCCGATTTTCACGGGCGTTTTGGTATCTTGACGTGCGTAATAGCCATTAGCCAAGATCTTAATCAGCATAAAGCTAAGTAAACCGGCATTGAATGCCCATAAAGAATAAGAGGCCGCATGCACATCTGTTAAGGTAAAACTGCCACGCATAAACAATACCAGTAACATCGGCTGGGCTAACACAGCAATACCAATTGCGGCAGGCACGCCGAGTAATAAAATCATTCGTACGCCCCAGTCCATGGTATTACGAAAATCAACCGCACTTTGGGAAGAATTATCTTCTCGATTCACGTGATGACGAGCAAGCGTCGGTAAAATCACAGTGGAAATCGCAATACCAAATAGCCCAAGTGGAAACTCCAATAGACGATCAGAATAATAAAGCCAACTAATAGATCCTGTCATTAAGAAACTGGCAATGACCGTGTCAAGCAGCAAGTTGATTTGACTTACGGAAACCCCGAACAAGGCAGGAATCATCAATCGACGGATTTTGGCTACCCCTTCATCATGCCATGCCCATTTTGGTTTTACGAGCAAGCCCGCTTTCTTTAAGAAAGGGATTTGGAATAAAAATTGTAATAAACCGCCTAAGAAAATCCCGATAGCAAGGGCAAGATCAGGATTATCTAATCTTGGTGCGAGGAAAAGTGCGGTCGCAATCATGGCGATATTGAGTAAAACAGGCGAAAACGACATCACGCCAAATTTGCCTATCGTATTTAAAATCGCGCCAGAAAGTGCCACAAAGGTGACGAACCATAAATAAGGAAAGGTGATTTTCAAGAGTAAAGACGCTTGTTCAAATTTGTGTGCATCGGGCCCGTCATTTAGCCAATCGGTAAACCACCCCATCCCGAAGATCGCCGCCACAACAGGCGATCCCACCATAGCTAGCAAAGTCACAATACTGACTAAACCGCCTAGTGTACCCGATACTTTCCCGATAAATTCTCGGGTTTTAGAAAGATCGCCAGATTTTTGATATTCAGCTAATACTGGTACAAAGGCTTGAGAAAATGCCCCTTCCGCAAATAAACGACGTAAAAAGTTTGGGATCCGGTTAGCGAATAAAAATACGTCTGCCGCCACGCCTGCACCGATCAAATGGGCTATCACCACATCACGGACTAAACCTAACACACGGGACACTAATGTCATCCCACTCACGATAATGCCGGATTTTAAAAGTCGTTTACTCAAAATAGGGGTCTCTTCAAAAAAATTTGCCTTAATTGTATAGAATTTTTGTTTTTACGCTATATTCCAACGAAAAAAACTGATAAAATCCTGCCCACATCGTTTGTGTGAGCCAATAGAAAGCGCTTTTTTTAAATAACGATGCTTACTTTCGGTTGTGTCTCACCGAAATCAACACAAATTATTCATTGACAAAAGTATAAAAAATCGGCATATTCTACGCCCTTATTTTGTCATAATCATCTAACAGAAATTTTAGGAGTTTGACCTTGGCTAATATCAAGTCAGCAAAAAAACGCGCGGTTCAATCTGAAAAACGCCGCCAACACAACGCAAGCCAACGCTCTATGATGCGTACTTACATCAAAAAAGTATATGCTCAAGTAGCAGCAGGTGAAAAAGCAGCAGCTGAAGCAGCATTCGTTGAAATGCAAAAAGTTGTTGACCGTATGGCTTCTAAAGGCTTAATCCACGCTAACAAAGCAGCAAACCACAAAGCTAAATTAGCTGCTCAAATCAAAAAATTAGCGTAATTAAAGCACTAAAACAGCTTAAAAATAAAACCGCACTTTGGTGCGGTTTTTGTTTGTCTTAAACCGTCCTGCCACAAACGCCCCATAACGAGCTTGCATTCCCTCCTTTAACCTGTAAACTACCCCACAACTTAAAAATTAATCATAAAATAAACAATAAATGACCAAAAAATCTTTTAAAAAAGCGGATCCAAATTATCAAAAAGAATTAGCAAAATATGGTAATCCGATCCCAAGCAGAGACTACATTCTGCAAATCATCCGTGAAAATAATGCCCCGATGAGTCGGGAGGAAATACTGACCGCACTTTCAATTAAAAGTGACGAACAACAAGAAGCCATGCGTCGCCGCTTACGCGCCATGGAAAATGATGGACAATTAGTTTTCACTAAACGTAAACGCTATGCCTTGCCTGAAAAATTAGATTTATTCAAAGGCATGGTCATTGGCCATCGCGAAGGCTATGGCTTTTTACAAATCGAAGGTAAAAAAGAGGATCTCTTTATTCCTAATCACCAAATGCAACGTGTAATGCATGGTGATTTTGTATTAGCCCAACCTGCAGGCTTAGATCGTCGTGGACGCCGTGAAGTCCGTATTGTTCGTGTACTTGAAAGTCGCAAAAAACAAATTGTCGGTCGTTTCTTCTTAGAAAATGGTTTTAGCTATGTGGTGCCTGATGATAGCCG
>CABSZQ010000163.1 GCA_902482195.1 uncultured Haemophilus sp. | reverse complement strand
ATACCAAACACCACATCTTTTACGCCTTGTTTGCTCGCATGACGAATAATTTCTTTCATCAATGGAATAAAGGCATCACTTCCCTCTAAAGAGAAACGTTTTGCACCCGGGAATTTCGCACCAAGATAGCGTTCTAACCCATCCGCAGCGGTCAATTCACTTAATAAATTAATTTTTTCTTCTTTGGTAAAGAGCGGTTTATTTAATTGGCTTTCTAATTTGCTTTGTAGCCAACTTTTTTGCTCCATATCCTGAACATGCATAAACTCAAGACCAATTGAGCCACAATAGGTCTCTTTCAGCATTTCAGCTAAATCACCTAATTTGATGTTATCGCGATGATAGACGTAGTGATTAATATTGAAGGTTTCATTGAGATCCTGTTCGGTAAAACCGTGATAACGGTAATCCAATTCAGGCACGGTGGAGACTTTCCAGCGATAATAATTGATTGGGTCAAGTTTCGCTTCTAAATGACCGCGGAAGCGATAAGCATTGATAAATTGGAGGACTTTGACTAATTTTGCACTGGCTTCTGGATCGATGACCGTCACAGCTTCTGTTGTATTTTCTCTCGCTAAACGACGGAAATAATCACGGACTGGTGAATGTGGTTGCTCCACTGCGGTTGTTTTCGGCAATGCATCAAACGTGGTACGCCAGCTTTCATCGACTGAAGATGGATCTTCTAAATAACGTTCGTATAACTCCTCAATATACGATTGATTAGAACCACCTAAAGCGGTTGAAGCCAACCATTCATCAAAGGCATTGTTATGCTGCATATCTACCCCTTGTATTACATGATGTTGTCCGCCCATTATACATAGGATAAAAAAAGAAATAATCCTCAAATCACACTTTGTTACAATTTTGTGATCTACTTCAATAAAAAAACCGCACATAAAGTGCGGTCAGTTTTATCTGAGTTTTCTTAGAAACTTAAGTATGGCGTGATTTTTTCAATTGTAGCTTCACCGATACCATCAATATTTGAAAGCTCGGCAGCACTTTTGATTTTGCCCACTTTGTTACGGTAATCAATAATCGCTTGTGCTTTTTTCTCACCGATACCCGAAAGTTTTTGTAAGGTTTCTGCATCCGCTTTATTGATATTTACTTTAGCAGAAGAAGCCACTTTCTCTTTTGCTGATTCTTTTGTTGAAGTCGCTTTTTCTTTCACTTCTTTTACTTTATCTGCGGCTTTTGTTTTTGCTTCAGATGCTTTTTCTTTCGCATTATCTTTAACTGAATTTAATTTTTCAGTGGCTTTGTCTTTCATGGACGGTTGATTATTCTCAGTCGCTTTTTCTTTTAAAGCAGATGCTTTCTCTTTTACCGCATCTTTTGCAGAAGTTGCTTTATCTTTCATTGCATCTTTCGCAGATGTTGCTCTTTCTTTAGCTTCAGTTACTTTATCTAATGCATTTGATTTCGTTGAACTCGCACTATCAGTCATTGATTTAAGCTTATCATTTGCCGCATTTTTCACGTCAGCTTTTGTACTTTCAACCATGGATTTTGAATTCGTTACAACATCTTCTTTTGTTGGTAATACAGATGTATTCGTTGCTAATGCAGAACCTGATACCGCTAATGCAAGTGATGTTAATGTTAAAAGTGATTTTAAAGATTTCATAAAAACTCCTGTTTTATTATCAATAGGTTCAACTAGCGAACCTGTATGCTAAGACTTCTCTTCAGAAAATTAGTTCAAAACAAAAAACGCCCCTAATCAGGAGCGTCTTTAAATTTAATACTGACTAATCATCGCTTGAGAAGATAGAAAGTAATCTTAATAAGCTGATGAATAAGTTGTAAATTGACACATAAATACTCACTGTTGCACGAATGTAGTTTGTTTCGCCACCGTGAATAATATTGCTGGTTTCATAAAGGATTGTCATTGTTGAGAACACAACAAACAATGCACTGATCCCTACCGCTAGTGCTGGAATTTGGAAGAAGAAACTTGCCACAATTCCTAACAATAACACGATAAATAATGAGAAAATCGCAGTGGAAAGGAAAGACATATCTTTCTTCGTTGTAAGCACATAAGCTGAACACGCAAAGAAGACGATTGCTGTACCTGCGAATGCAAGCATAATTAAATCTTCCATTCCTCTCGCCACATAGATATTTAAAATTGGCCCAATGGTGTAACCCATAAACCCTGTAAACGCGAATGCAGCCAAGATTCCCCACGCGCTATTTGCTAAACGGTTTGTGACAAAAAGTAAACCGTAAAAGCCTACGAGCAATACGATAAGGTTTGGATAAGGCAAGTTCAAGCTCATAGAAATATAAGCAACAACTGCCGAAAATGCCATCGTTAATCCCAATAAGAAATAGGTATTACGTAACACTTTGTGTGTGCTAAGTAGTGATTCTTCCTGTGAATTAACCACAATGCGAGATTGCATAAAAGCTCCTTATTTTACAAAGAATAAATTTGATGAAACATCACTTCGTAAAGTAAGGGCTACAGGTAAAAAAGTCAATGGTAAATCAAGAATTTGTTTTAATTTTTAAATTTAAGAAGGTAAAAGTGATCTACCCCCAAAACCTGGACATCTAATTTGAGATGCAGATTATGTCCTACTCTTATCAATTTCGTTTGAAAATTATCAAACTCGTCACCGAACAGGATTATGGTATCCGTGAGGTGGCTAAACTTCATCAAATTTCCCATGCTCTCGTCATTTATTGGCTAAAAGCATTTCGGGAAAGAGGGCTTGATGGCATAAAATCGCCTTATACAAACCTTCAAACACCGAAAGTAGTGAAGCCAAAGATGAAAAAGAAAGGCATTGAAATTCCAGAAACCACAGACTTTTCACCTAAAGCGGCTTAAAAATAAGCCGCTTGTCATCGTTATTTTTCAGCAAACACTCGAATTTGCTCTGCGCCTAAATGCCCTGGCACAGTTTTCTTCACATTTAAATCAGAATCTAAAAATAGATTAAACGGATAACCTCGAACATGAACACGATCAATAATATCACCATTTTCATCTAGCAAGACTTTAATATTTTTATATTCTAGCCCTTTGTACCATTCAATAAAATCAGCAGGTGATTTTTCACCTTTATGACCTGGCGAAACAATGGTTATGACTTCAAATCCACGATTTTTTTCCGCACTTAAATCATCAATTTCAGCTAAGCCAGCCAAGCAAATTGGACACCAAGATGCCCACATTTTTACATACACAGGTTTGCCTTTATATTGGCTTAAAGTAACTGGCTGATTGTTTAAGTCTTTGAGTTGAACATCCGCCAAATTAGTTTGTGCAAAAGTGTTTAGGCTGAATGCCATTAAAAATATTGATAGTAGTTTTTTCATTGTTTTTTTCCTTTTATAGATTTCTTTTGTTGAGGTTATGTCTTACGAAAAATTATTCGTAATCAATAAAATGCCCATCACGATAATTAAAATTCCGCCACCGATTTTAAATTTGTCTAAGTGTTTATTTAACCCTTTGGCACGTTTTAGCAAGCTATCAGAGAAAAACGAAAACAGCACAAAAGGCGTTGCTAAACCAAGTACATAAACAAACATCATTGATGCACCGTAAAGTGCAGAGCCTTCATCGCCTGATAAAGCTAACACGGAAGCCAAAATCGGGCCAATACAAGGTGTCCAACCAAGACTAAACGTTAAACCAAGCACAAATGCCTCAAGTGCGGTCGATTTTCCTGATGTTTTGATTTCCACTAATTTCGTGCGTTCCAACAAACCAATTTTGAAAATGCCAAGTTGATGAATACCCAAAATAATCACGATAACGCCAGCGATAATGCGGGTAGTGTTACTAAATAAAATATTCCCTAAAAAACCAAAACTAAAGCCTAGACTTACAAATGTAAGGGAAAGCCCTAAAATAAATAAAAAAGTATTTAGGACTTTTTTACCGCCTTTACTCAAAATACCAAAATAAATTGGAATAATCGGGAAAATACAAGGCGAAAGAAAAGAAGCAAGCCCAGCTAAAAATACAGTTCCAATAAGGAGTTGTTGATCTAACATCCTGCATCTCCTTATTTTTTAATTATTATATTTAAAGGCATGGAAAGTTTTCGTTCCATGCCTGAATAAATCCTTAATGTAAGCTATATGATGGTAGTATTCCTGGTCCTAGAGGAATATTA
>CABSZQ010000162.1 GCA_902482195.1 uncultured Haemophilus sp. | reverse complement strand
ATCCGCTTTTTTGATGTCGATATGACAATAGCCATTCGGATTTTTCTTGAGATAATCCTGATGATACTCTTCCGCCTCCACATAATTTTTCAGTGGCTCTACTTCAATTTGAATCGGTTCATGATATTTGCTTTGTAAGGTTTTTAATGCGGCCTCTATAACCGCTTTATCTTGCTCATTTTGATAATAAATACCCGTGCGATATTGTCTGCCACGATCATTGCCTTGCTTATTGATACTGGTTGGATCGATAACACGGAAATAATATTGCAGCAATTTATCTAGCGAAATTTTGTTTGGATCGTAAGTGACTTTCACGGTTTCAGCATGATCTGTCGCATGCAATAATTGATAGTTCGTGGTATCACCTTTTCCATTAGCATAGCCCGAAACCGCATCGGTCACGCCCTGAATGCGTTCCATATAAGCTTCTAGTCCCCAAAAACAACCACCAGCAAGATAAATAATACGTTGTTCTTGTTTGCTTTCCATCGTCATTTTTTGCTCCTTTGATGAGGTTGTATTATCAGCATACGTTAAACTACTTTGCAAACCGCCAAAAAGTGCGGTCAATATGAGAAATGTTTTTGTATATTTCATTTTCTTTCCTTATTATAGAAATAATCTTCAACTTACATTTCATTAGACGAAGACAAGCCTATTTTCTTACAAAATAAGGCAATTTTTTACCGCACATTGTGCAAGGAACCTTTATGCCAAACATACATCTCCGCAACAATTATCAAAAAGCTGTTGTTTGTATGGTGTTAGCTTACATCAGCATTGCCTTAATGGGTGTATTTGTAAAATACGCCTCTGATGAATTACCGTCCAGTGAAATTTTATTTTCCCGCTTCTTTATTGGTTTTGTTTTTCTCTTGCCCTTTTTAATTAAAGATGGAGATTTCAAAGTCGATATGTCGCAATGGAAGTTTCTCATTTTGCGTAATCTAGCCGGCATTGCCAGTATGTTGCTAACCTTCTACGCCATTAAATATTTGCCGATTTCTATTGCGATTTTATTGATGAATACGTCCGCACTTTTTGTGCCTTTATTGCTGTTTTTCTTTAAAGTCAGAACGCCATTAAAAGTATTAGCTTGCAGTTTTATGGGGTTTATCGGTGTATCCATCATTATGCTGACCAACGGTTCAATGAATATCAACCCTATCCATGTAGGCTATGCGTTAGGTGCTGCAGTATTGGCGGCCATGGCATTTATCAGCTTACAAGAGCTCAATAAACACAACTCACCTAAAAATATCGTGTTTTACTTCCACTTATTAGGCTCGATTTTATTGCCACTCTTTTTTATTACTCAATGGGAAATACCAACACTACATGGATTCACATTACTGCTTTTAGTGGGTGGATTCGGTCTTATTTTCCAATTATTACTCACTCGCGCCTTTAAATACGCGCCTGCCAATGTCATTACGCCTTTTGCTTTTACTGGCGTGATTTTCTCCAGCATCTGTGACTGGTTCTTCTGGGATAACGTACCAAGCCTAAATTTCTGGATTGGTTCATTAGTCATTATTATTGCCGTCAGTTTACTTGCCAGAATGCGGGCAAAATAGAGAAATCCGACCAAATAGCTAAAATATAACTATTCTCAATAACATTGTTTGAGTGTATAATCCAAATGCTTTTTATTATTGAGGACACAACATGAAAAAATTATTCAAAACTACTTTAGCTTCCGCATTATTAATGGTATCCGCATTCGCTAGCGCCGTGACGGTTAAAGATGCGAAAGGTGAATTTACCCTTGATAAAACCCCAAGCCGTGTTGTGGTATTGGAATATTCTTTTGTGGATGCTTTAGCCCAAGTCGGTGTAAGCCCAGTAGGTGTGGCTGACGACAACAAAATCGATCGTATTTTGCCGCAAGTGCGCGAAAAAATTGCTGCATGGCAATCCGTTGGCACGCGTTCTCAACCGAGTCTTGAAGTGATTGCTTCTCTCAAACCCGATTTAATTATTGCTGATCCATCTCGCCATACTGCAGTATTTGAAGAATTGAAAAAAATTGCGCCAACGGTGATGTTTGATTCCCGTCATGAAAGCTACCAAGAAAATCTTGAAACTGCGCAGAAAATTGGTGATTTAGTGGGTAAAAGCGCCGAAATGAAAGCGAAGATCAATGAACATAATGATTACATTGCCAACATCGCAAAAAATTTAGGTGTGCAAGGCAAAAAAGCCTCATTTGGTACTTCCCGAGAAGATAAATTTAATATCCAAAATGACAATGGCTATGTGGGTAGTTTCTTAACGACATTAGGTTTTGCGCCAACTAAACTCAATAGCGATCAAGCTTTCGTAGAAATCAACCTTGAACAATTAGTAATGGAAAAACCGGAATACTTGTTCATTGCCCATTATCGTGATGAAAGTATTGCGCGCAAATGGGAAGCTGAGCCACTTTGGAAAGCCATTCCTGCGGTCAAAGCGAACCATGTTTACAGTGTTGACGCCGACATGTGGGCGCGTGGTCGCGGTTTAGAAGCAAGCAAAATTATGGCAAAACAAATTGAAGATTTCGTGAAGCAAAAATAATGATGAAGTCCACTTTCCGTTGGGGACTTCCCCTTATCATTCTGGCTTTCCTATTATGGGGAAGCCTGTTTTTGTATTATCCCATCGAAATTCGACCGCTTGCAGCGTTACAAGCGTTCCTCCCCGATGGCGATGAAATTGCCAAAATTACGGTAACCGATTTACGCCTACCGCGCGCATTAGTTGGCATGATTTTAGGTGCCAATCTTGCGGTGGCGGGGGCGTTGTTACAAACCATTACGCGCAACCCGCTTGCTTCACCTACGCTACTCAGCGTGAACTCTGGAGCCAGTCTTGCCATGGTAACCGCCAGTGCGTTTAGCCCCTTGATTCTTTCTGGTTATAGCATTGCCTTAGTGGCTAGTATCGGCGGCGGTCTGAGTTGGTTTGTGGTGATGCTGATCAGCAACGGATGGAAAGATAATAGTGGAGATCGTAGCCGAGTGATTTTAGCGGGGATTGCCGTATCACTACTTTGTGCCGCGCTCACGAAATTGGTGCTCATTATCGCGGAAGATCATGCCTTCGGTATTATGAGCTGGCTAGCTGGCGGCATTGCACATGCCCGTTGGAATGAATTATTGACGTTATTTCCGTTCTTTATTTTGACCGCACTTTTCTGCCTGCTTTTTGCCAGTCGTTTGAATTTACTCAATTTAAGTGATGAATCCGCTCGTTCGCTAGGTATCAACCTCTTCCGTTTACGTTGGTACGCTAACATCATGGCGTTATTGATTGTGGGGTCAAGCGTGAGTGTTGCTGGCCCTGTGGCCTTTATTGGCTTACTCGTGCCCCACCTTGCCCGCTATTGGATTGGCTATGACTTGCGAAAATCGCTCCCTATGGCGATGTTACTCGGCGCAATTTTAATGCTCGCTGCAGATACCATTGCCCGCGCGGTCAACTTTCCTAGCGAAGTGCCTGCTGGTGCGGTGCTTGCCTTAATCGGTGCCCCAGTCTTTGTATTATTTGCCAGAGGAAGACACTAATGCGAGCTTCTCATGTATCTTTTCGCGCTATCGGCTTTTATGTCGTCACGCTCAGTCTGATGGTACTACTCTTTGGATTGAGTATTCGCCTTGGCACTTATACGCTTTCTTTTGAGGAAATTTGGGCGGCCTTTCAGCCTGACGATAAAAACTATTTTACCTTGATGGAATATCGCCTACCCCGTGCAGTATTAGCGATTTTATTAGGCGGAGCCTTAGCAATTTCTGGTGTGTTAGTGCAAAGCGTGGTGCGCAATCCACTTGCCTCTCCCGACATTTTAGGGATTAACAACGCGGCTGGGTTGGTTGCTGTTTCAGTATTGATGTTCTTGCCAAACTTGGCATTTTACTGGATGCCAATTTTTGCCTTTTTAGGTGGTGTGCTCTCTTTTGTCATTTTATGGGTCGTGTGCGGTTTTAACTTCCGCCCTATCAAAATGGCAATCATTGGGGTCGCACTTTCCGCATTGTGGGCAGCCATTAGTCATTATCTGATGCTTACCAATCCAGTCGAGATCAATACGGCAATGTTATGGCTTACTGGTAGCTTATGGGGGCGCAGCTGGTCTTATTTGAATGTGGTATTGCCATGGTTAATCGTATTACTGCC
>CABSZQ010000161.1 GCA_902482195.1 uncultured Haemophilus sp. | reverse complement strand
TTTAATGGTTTCAGGGGTAAAATAGGCATTTTGTGTCACAGCATCAACAACGACAAAGTCATTGCCAAGGCCATGCATTTTGGAAAACTGCATGTTTCCTTCCTTGATTTGAAAATTTTTTGGCATTATAGAGAGCAATAAGCCGAATGGCAAATAGCCAGAATAGACAAAGTGCGGTCAAAAAACACTTTATTTTCTCACCGCACTTTCATCATTACATCCAAGCGTTATTACGAATGATCCCTACTGCAATCCCTTCAATTTCAAAATGAGGTTGTTCTTCAAGATTAACGACAATCGGCTGAAACTCTTCATTTTCTGCATGCAGATAAATAACTGAACCTTTACGTTCTAAGCGTTTTACTGTCACTTCATCTTCAATTCTTGCGACAACAATCTGCCCATTTCGCACATCTTTTGTGCTATGCACGGCAAGAAGATCGCCATCTAAAATGCCGATATCTTTCATGGATTGACCATATACTTTTAATAAGAAATCAGCTTGTGGTTTAAACATATTAGCATCAACACGATAAGTACCTTCAATATGTTGCTCGGCTAAAATTGGTTCCCCTGCTGCTACGCGACCAATGAGCGGTAAGCCTTCTTCTTCCTCATCATTTGCACTGTCATCAACAATGCGAATACCGCGAGAAGCCCCCGCCACAATTTCAATAGCGCCTTTACGAGCAAGCGCTTTTAAGTGTTCTTCTGCCGCATTAGGGGATTTAAAGCCTAATTCACGAGAAATTTCTGCACGAGTTGGCGGCATACCCGTGGTTTCTAAATGTCGTTTTAAGAGTTCCAGCACTTCTTGTTGTCTGGCAGTTAATGGTCTCATATACACTCCTGTTACTTTATACAGAATAACTGTTAGTATATACAGAAAGATGGCGATTGCAACAACTATTTTCTAGCGATAAAAGTGCGGTCAGTTTTTCTCGTATTTTTGAGTTATCTATCAGAAATCTTAAATGTAAATTTTTAGAATTTGACTGGTCGAATGTGTTAAAATGCCTGACAATACCTAGAAATGTCTAACAAAAAGAGAATATTAATTATGTCTGGCATCGTAAGTACTTATCGTAAATTATTAGAATTACCGCTTTCGGTTCTAGTAAAAAATAATCCTATTCCAGCTCAACCCATCGAAGAGCTTCAACTCAATATCAATCAACCTATTCTTTATGTTTTACCTTACACCTCTCAAACTGACTTCGTGATTTTCCGTCGTAACTGTTTGAGTGTAGGTTTGCCTGATCCAGCTGAAAAGAATGTGATTGATGGTGTAGCATTACCACGTTATGTCTATTTAGATGAAGGTCGTCGCTTTTTTAAATCAAAAGGCGCAAAAGATGAAACCGCTAAAGTCTTCAATAAATACTTAGAACTGCACCGTGATGCAGCCGATTTAGATGTACAACTCATTCCTGTTTCTGTGCTTTGGGGACGTTCACCAGGTAAAGAAGATAAAGCAATCTTACCCAATCTTCGCTTATTAAACGGTCTTCAAAAAACCTTTGCAGCCATTTGGTTTGGACGTGACACTTTTGTGCGTTTTTCTCAAGCGCTTTCTTTGCGTTACATGGTAAATGAGCACGGTTCAGATGAAAAAATTGCGCAAAAACTGGCTCGCGTGGCTAAAATGCACTTTGCTAAACAACGTATTTCCGCGACAGGGCCTCGTTTGCCAAACCGCGAAGCGATGTTTAATAAGCTATTAAATTCTCAAGCAATTCAAAATGCCATTGAAGATGAGGCAAAATCAAAAAATATCAGCCGTGAGAAAGCCTATGCTGAAGCCGAAAAAATTCTTCATGAAATCGCGGCGAATGTAAGTCATTCTAGCCTTCGTGCGGCGGATCGTTTCTTACGTTGGTTATGGAACAAGCTGTATTCAGGGATTGATGTACAAAATGCGGACCGTGTGCGTAAATTAGCATTAGAAGGGCATGAGATTGTTTATGTGCCTTGTCACCGTAGTCACATTGACTATTTATTACTTTCTTATGTGCTCTATCACCAAGGTCTTGTACCACCACACATTGCAGCGGGGATTAACTTAAACTTCTGGCCAGCGGGTCCTTTATTCCGTAGCTGGGGAGCATTCTTTATTCGCCGTACGTTTAAAGGTAACCGCCTTTACTCTGCAATTTTCCGTGAGTATTTAGGGGAATTATTCCACCGCGGTTACTCCGTCGAATACTTCATTGAAGGTGGTCGTTCTCGTACAGGTCGCTTGCTTGCACCGAAAACCGGTATGATGTCAATGACGCTACAAGCGCTTCAACATAACCAAACGCGTCCTATTTCTGTGGTGCCGGTGTATATCGGTTATGAGCACGTGTTAGAAGTGGATACTTACGCGAAAGAATTACGTGGTGCCGCGAAAGAAAAAGAAAATGCGGGCTTAGTTTTACGTGTGATTAAAAAATTACGTAATTTAGGTCAAGGCTTTGTGAATTTCGGTGAGCCAATTACACTTTCTAACTACCTCAATCATCATTATCCGGAATGGAAAGAACAACATCATGAAGATAAACCTCACTGGTTTAACCATGCGGTTGGGTCTATTTCTAATCAAGTGATGGTGAATATTAATAAAGCTGCAGCCGTCAATGCGATGAATTTAGTGGGGACAGCTCTACTCTCTTCTCGTCAACGTGCGCTTTCTCATGAACAGTTATTAGAACAACTTTCTAGTTATCAAGAAATGTTAAAGAATGTACCCTATTCTACTGATGTGGTACTCCCAACTGATACACCAAAAGCGATGCTTGACCACGTATTAAGCTTAGATCGCGTAGGTGTATTAGTTGAAAAAGATAACTTTGGGGAAATTATTCGTTTAGAACGTAATTCTGCTGTTCTCATGACGTATTACCGCAACAATATTCAACACTTATTTGTGTTGCCTTCACTTGTTGCGAGTATCGTTTTACATTATGAAGCTATCCAAAAAGATTTATTATTGGATGCGGTACGTAAAATTTATCCATTCTTAAAAGGCGAACTCTTCCTTCATTTCACTGAAGAAGAATTAGATACACAAATTAAAGCTATTATTAATGAATTTGCACGTCAAGAAGTTATCCAAGCCAATGATAATTTATTGTCTATTCACCGCTCTAAAGTTCGTATTTTACAACTTTGGTCTGCGGGTATGCGTGAAATCTTACAACGCTACTACATTACAATAAGCATTTTACGTAGAGATCCTGAAATTGCCCGTGGTTTACTCGAAAAAGAAAGCCAATTGGTGGCACAGCGTCTTTCAGTATTACATGGTATTAATGCGCCAGAATTCTTTGATAAAGCGGTATTCTCTGCCTTCATTGCTAACTTAAAAGAAGAAGGTTATTTCGATGATGACAAAGAAAAATTACACGAGCTTGCAACAATCTTAGAGCATTTGATTTCTAGCGAGATTTGCTTAACGATCAACGGTGCGGCAGATAAAGCAGATGAAGTTGAGATTGAAGTAGAAGAAGAGGATAAATCAAATAAAGATGAATAATCTTTACTGAAATAATAAAAGGGCGTGTTGAATATCCAACACGCCCTTTTCTTTATATGATTAATTCAACCAGAAATAATATCCTATTGTCGCGATAACAAGTATACATACAATATTTAAGATAAATCCAGCTTTAACCATATCACTTTGACGAACTTGCCCCGTACCGAATACAATTGCATTTGGTGGTGTTGCTACCGGTAACATAAAGGCACAAGATGCACCTAAACCGATGATTAAAGCAAGACCAATTTCCGGCATACCAAGAGATTGTGCAATAGAAATAAAGATTGGTACTAATAACGCTGCACTTGCGGTATTGGAAGTAAACTCAGTTAAGAAAATAATGAAGGTTGCGACCAATAAACCAATGAGGTAGTAATGTTGCCCTTGAACTAAGAATACAATTCCGTCAGCCAAAACTTTACTTGCACCAGAATCTTTTAACACTGCACTCAAGGTTAAACCACCACCAAAAAGCATTAACACGCCCCAGTCAGTACTTTCTTGAATTTGTTTCCAATTTGCCACACCCGTTGAACAAATAATGACAGCGGCAAGTAATGCAACCACGCTATCAAAACTACCGATATTTTTGGCAAGACCAAATACACCTGAAATCATTGGATTAATATAGCTACTAAATACCCAGCAAAGTGCAATTA
>CABSZQ010000160.1 GCA_902482195.1 uncultured Haemophilus sp. | reverse complement strand
TGCCATTGGATTGCCTTCATAAAGCAAACGAAGCTTACCATTTGGATAGTTGGTTGCACTTGGGTAAATGTAGATACCGCCTTTTAATAAGTTGCGATGGAAGTCAGCCACTAATGAACCGATATAGCGTGAAGCATAAGGACGGTTAGTTGCTTTATCTTCCTCTTGGCAGTATTTAATGTATTTTTTTACCCCTTGTGGGAATTTGAGATATTGTCCTTCATTGATGGAATAGATTTTGCCCTCTTTTGGCATTTGCATATTTTCATGAGAAAGACAGAATGTACCGATAGATGGATCATAAGTGAAACCATTTACACCATGACCAGTGGTATAAACCAACATGGTAGACGAACCATATACGATATAACCTGCAGCCACTTGTTTATTACCCGGTTGCATAAAGTCTTCTAAGGTAACAGGTGAGCCAATCGGTGAAATACGACGGTAAATAGAGAAGATTGTTCCAACCGAAACGTTCACATCAATATTGGATGAACCGTCAAGTGGGTCGGTCAAAATGATATATTTTGCATTGCGAGCACGTTCAGTATCAAAAGCGATAAAGCTTTCTTCTTCCTCTGAAGCAAAACCCGCCACTTCTTCACGTGACATGAGTGCCGCATTCATGGTGTTATGGGCGAATAAGTCCAATTTCATTTGGCTTTCACCTTGCACGTTTTCGACACCAGACTGACCAAGAATATTGGTTAAACCTGCTTTGTTGATATCACGATGAATGATTTTTGCTAATAAACGAATAGAAGACAAAATACCACTAAGTTCCCCTTTTGCATTTGGGTACTCCGCTTGGCGTTCAACAATAAATTCACTCAATGTTTTCATTTTTATTCCTTTTTTATCATTGTTAAGTAACAGACACCTTGATTATACGCCATTTCATAATTTTGATTGAGATCAAAATATAAATAATGAGATCTGCATCACACTTTATTTTCAACACAAAGCCTTGACAAAACCTATAAATATCCTTTAAAAGAGAGGTGTAACAAAAAAATAACAAACAACACAACATCAAAATAAAGGGTGTCCTATGAATATAACCCCGATCAGCGAGTCGGCGGTGGTTTGCTCTTTACCGCCACCAGCTTCACTTCAACAACAACGTCAACTCTGGGCGTTTGCCAACCAACTACAGTCTGAACAAGATATTGTAGAAGTTGTCGTGGGAATGAATAATCTCACGGTCTTCACAGATTTTTATGTCGATTTTGCTCCGCTTATTCAACGCTTAGAACAACGTTGGACAGAATTGAAAGTCTCTACTTTTCAAGGTCGTCATATCGAAATTCCAGTAATTTATGGCGGTGAATTAGGCCAGGATTTATGTGAGGTCGCCAAATTACATAACACAACACCGGAACGGATCGTTAAAATGCATAGTGATCCCATATATACCGTGTATATGATTGGTTTCCAACCTGGTTTTCCCTATTTAGGTGGTTTACCTGAAAGCCTGCATACGCCTCGCCGAGCCACACCACGAACAGTTGTTCCAGCTGGTTCCGTTGGTATTGGTGGAGCTCAAACCGGCATTTATCCCTTTTCCTCTCCAGGTGGATGGCAATTAATCGGCCATACCAAGCAAGCGCTCTTTAACAAAAATCAAGCGCAACCCACTTTATTACAAGCGGGCGATACAGTGAAATTTGTGGTGGAGGCTATTGAGCTATGATTCATATTATTGATGTGCAATCCCGTGCCACAATTCAGGATTTAGGCCGTTTTGGTTTACGTCGATTTGGGATTAGTCACTGTGGAGCAATGGATAAATTGGCGTTACGAGCAGGCAATATTCTACTGGGAAATGCAGAGGGAGCCCCTGCAATCGAAGTGCCTTTAGGTGGTATCACATTGCAATTTCAGCAAGATATGAATTTTTGCGTCACGGGAGCATTTTATGAAATGACCTTAGATGACAAACCGATTTTTGCCTATTGGCGTTATCAGGCGAGAGCGGGGCAAGTGCTGAAAATGGTACGTGCCAAAATTGGTATGTATGGCTATTTATGTGTTCAAGGTGGTTTTATCCTAGCCCAAGAATTGAACTCTTGTAGTACGGATCTTCGCGCTCAAATAGGAGGTGTAGAAGGTCGTTGTTTACAAGTGGGGGATCAATTGCAAACGGTAAATGATCCTATTTTGCGTAGTGAAATTGGGATTGCACCTATCCCACTTAAACATACGATTCATGCATTACCGTCCTCTGAATATCAGGCGTTTAAACGAAAATCCCAATATTATTGGTGGAGAGGTAAATGGACGTTGCAAAGCAGCAGCGATCGCATGGGCTATCGTTTCCAAGGGCAAAAATTAGAATTAAAACAACCGCTGGAAATGCTGTCTCACGCGATTCAATTTGGTAGTGTACAAGTTCCACCAAGTGGCCAACCAATTATTTTGATGGCGGATGCGCAAACTACGGGCGGTTATCCCAAAATCGCCAATGTGATCGAGGCGGATCTTGGTGCGTTGGCGCAGGTACGTTTAGGCTCAACCATTCAATTTGAGGCAGTGAGTTTAGAACAGGCCACAAAATTACATCGTAAAAATGAGATATACCTCGATCAAATTAGGAGAATTGTCGATGAAAAAAATTGATTTAAATGCCGATATTGCTGAAGGCTTTCCTTTTGATGAGGCCTTATTAAAATTGCTTTCTTCTGCCAATATTGCTTGTGGTTTACATGCTGGTGGAGCAAAAGAAATGCAAAGTGCGGTCAGATTTGCGAAAGAAAATCAGGTACGCATTGGTGCTCATCCAGGCTTTCCAGATCGAGAAAACTTCGGGCGTACTCAAATGGATTTACCTGAACAGGAATTAATTGCGCATTTGCGGTATCAGCTTGGTGCCTTAAAAGCGATTTGTGATGGGGAAGGCACGGAAATTAGTTATGTTAAGCCACACGGTGCTTTATACAATCAAGCTGCGAAAGATGAAAAGTTAGCCCGTTTAATTGCACAGACAATTCGTCAATTTGATTCTAATTTAAAATTAATGGGATTGGCGGGTAGCTTAATGTTACGCGTAGCTGAGGAAGAAGGCTTGCAAACCATTTCTGAAGTGTTTGCGGATCGCCATTATATGCCTGATGGAAGTTTAGTGCCTCGTTCGCAACCGAATGCAATGGTGGAGTCTGATGAGGAAGCCATTCAACAAGTGTTACAAATGGTAACAGAAGGTCAAGTCAAAGCCATTGATGGAAGCCTTGTGCCAGTAAAAGCAGAAAGTATCTGTTTACATGGCGATAATCAACATTCTCTACAATTTGCAGCACGCATTGTGGAAGAATTAGAAAAAAATCATATAACAATAACGGCATAAGCCGAATAAACATAACACACAACATCAACTTAACAAGGGAGGTGCTTTATGGCATCAATCACTCACCGTCGAAATGCGGTGCTGGGGGCGGCATTTTTAATGGCGACTTCAGCAATCGGTCCGGGCTTTTTAACTCAAACGGCAACTTTTACAAACACTTTATTAGCTAGTTTTGGCTTTGTGATTTTGCTATCTATTTTGTTAGATATTGGCGCTCAGCTTAATATTTGGCGAATTGTGGTGGTATCAGGAAAGCGAGCGCAAGATATTTCTAATGCGGTTTTCCCAGGCGCAGGATATTTTCTTGCGGCATTGATTGTGATGGGCGGGTTAGCGTTTAACATTGGTAATGTTGGGGGAGCTGGCTTAGGGCTTAATTCTATCTTTGGTATCGCCCCAGAAACAGGAGCGGTTATCAGTGGCATCATTGCAATTTTAATTTTTTTACGTAAAGAAGCAGGATTGTTAATGGATCGCTTTGCCCAATTAATGGGTTTTATTATGATTGCACTGACTTTGTATGTTATGTTTAAAACAGAACCGCCAGTGGTAGAAGCAGCATATCGTACCTTTATTCCAGAGCAAGTTGATCCTATCGCAATTGTGACATTAGTTGGAGGAACCGTAGGGGGATATATTACCTTTGCTGGCGCTCACCGCTTATTAGACGCGGGGATCCAGGGTGAAAAAGCAATGGCTGAAGTGAGTCGTAGCTCTGTATCGGCTATTTTAATTGCCTCTACTATGCGTGTTGTATTATTCCTTGCCGTGCTTGGTGTTGTCGCCAAAGGGATTCCTCTGAATCCTAAAAATCCAGCAGAAACGCCTTTCGAATACGTGGCAGGCCATTTTGGCCAAATCTTATTTGGCGTAGTGATTTGGGCAGCTTCTATCACATCAGTTATTGGTGCCGCTTAT
>CABSZQ010000159.1 GCA_902482195.1 uncultured Haemophilus sp. | reverse complement strand
CATCTAAACCTTCTAAAGCAGAAGTTAAACCACCAAGACCATAGCTACCTTTAAAGCTTAAGTGTGCACCGTGGTTAGTGTGTTTGAATACAGTTTTACCAGCATCTTTGAATTTAACACGACCAAAGTCATCGTAACCTAATTCTACCGCTAAACCTAAGTTATCACGGTTTAATACTTGGTAACCACCAAATACACCGTAAGTAACAGTGTTACGGTTGTAACCATCACCAAATGCAGAGTATGCGTTTGTAGGGTTAACTACAGTGTTAGCTTTGATACCATCGTGGAAAGATGCAAAACCAGCTTTAGCACCTGCATAGAAAGTATTTTCTTGTGGAGCTGCTTGAGCTACTGAAGCTGCTGCTAAACCAGCAACGACTAATGCGATTGCAGTTTTTTTCATTTTGATGTCCTCTATTTAGTCATCGTTATTAATAAGAAAAGTTTCCTTGTTTATTGTGAACTTTATAAAAAAGAAACACTCTAAACGTTGCTTAACTAGGGTTTTGAATTTGCCCTAACTTATCCTTTTGACAAATTCAATTCCTTTGCCATAGCCAAAGGAACGTTCAAAAGTATGGTTATTATCCTATAAAAACACCAAAGATCAAACTTTTTTTGCCCTTTTTGGTTATTTTATAGACAAACAACCCCTAAAATGAACATTCGTTCACAAAAATCGGGTTAATTTTTAACCCGATTTCTATTCTAACAAAAAATATCTTTTGTTGAAATCGACTTTTTTTTGAGCTTCATATATCATCAAATTCACTTTCTTCTCTATTATATAGGTGAGTGATTTTATGTTGCCCCGTCTTTCTAATGTGCCACAACTTAATAACGTGGTAAGTGATTATCTTAGCGAACTCCAAAAACAGCATTTTGAAGGTGATATTGCCTCAAATTATGCTGACCGTTTAAGTCTTGCGACAGATAACAGCGTCTATCAACAACTTCCTCAGGCTATTTTATTCCCTAAATCTGTTGCCGATGTAGTACGTATCACCAAATTAGCCAATAAAGAGAAATATCTTCATCTAACCTTTACACCTCGCGGTGGCGGCACGGGTACCAATGGACAATCTATAAATAACAACATTATTGTCGATCTCTCTCGCCACATGACGAGCATTTTAGAGCTTAATATAGAAGAACGCTGGGTTCGCGTTCAGGCGGGCGTAGTAAAAGACCAACTCAACCAATTTTTAAAACCTCACGGTTTATTCTTTGCGCCAGAACTCTCCACCAGTAATCGTGCAACTTTAGGCGGCATGATTAATACCGATGCTTCCGGTCAAGGTTCATTACAATATGGGAAAACCTCTGATCACGTTTTAGCATTACGTTCTGTTTTAATGAATGGTGAAATATTAGATACAAGTGCGGTCAAATCTAACGATGTTTTAGGAAACTACCCGCTTGCAGAAAATGGTAAAGCGTTACATCAAACGATTTTCCAACGTTGTAAAGAGAAGCGCACCTCAATCATTCAAGACTTACCACAACTCAATCGCTTTCTCACCGGTTACGATCTTAAGAATGTCTTTAATCAAGATGAAAGTGAATTTAACCTCACTAGAATTCTGACTGGATCAGAGGGTTCACTTGCCTTTGTCTGCGAAGCCAAACTTAATTTATTACCGATTCCGAAATATCGTACCTTAATTAATGTGAAGTACAGCTCATTTGATGCAGCCCTTCGCAATGCGCCTTTTATGGTGAAAGCCAATGCCCTTTCCGTTGAAACCGTCGATTCCAAAGTGCTGAACCTTGCTAAGCAAGATATTATTTGGCATTCGGTAAAAGAACTTTTAACAGAAGAAGAACAAAATCCAATTCTTGGCTTAAACATTGTGGAATATGCGGGTAACAATCAAGCTAAAATTGACAGCCAAGTGAGCACACTTTGTCAGCAATTAGATGAAAAAATTGCACAAGGCCAAGATCACATTATCGGCTATCAACTTTGTTCTGACTTGCCTTCTATTGAACGTATTTACGCCATGCGTAAAAAAGCGGTGGGGCTATTGGGGAATGCGAAAGGTGCAGCCAAACCGATTCCTTTTGTGGAAGATACCTGTGTGCCACCAGAACATCTTGCGGATTACATTGCAGAATTTAGAGCCTTATTAGATAGCCACAATCTGCAATATGGGATGTTTGGCCATGTTGATGCTGGCGTATTACACGTTCGCCCCGCTTTAGACCTATGCGATAAAGAACAAGTCAAACTCTTTAAACAAATTTCAGATGAAGTGGCTGAACTCACGGTGAAATATGGCGGTTTGTTATGGGGAGAACACGGCAAAGGCGTACGCTCTCATTATGGAGAGAAGTTTTTTACACCTGAACTTTGGCAGGAATTGCGTTATGTGAAATTTTTATTTGACCCAAATAATCGTCTGAATCCAGGTAAAATCTGTACGCCACTTAATAGCGATGCGGAACTCTATTCCATTCTCTCGCCAATGCGTGCTGACAATGATCGCCAAATCCCAATTCAAATGCGAGATGAATTCAAAGGTGCGATGAATTGTAACGGTAACGGACTTTGCTTTAACTTTGATGAGCACAGCATTATGTGTCCTTCCATGAAAGTGAGTAAAAATCGCGTGTTCTCGCCAAAAGGGCGAGCCGCTATGGTGCGTGAGTGGTTGCGCTTAATGGCCAATGAAAACGTATCACCTGAGCAATTAGATTTTCATAAAACACAAGTGAAACTGACCGCACTTGTGGAACGTTTCCGCAATAGCGTGCAGAAATGGCGGGGTGAATATGACTTCTCACATGAAGTAAAAGCGGCAATGGATACTTGTCTGGCTTGTAAAGCCTGTGCAAGCCAATGCCCGATTAAAATTGACGTACCAAGTTTCCGTGCAAAATTTTTCCATTTTTACCACAGTCGTTATTTACGCCCAGTCAAAGATCATCTTGTGGCGAATTTAGAAGTTGCTGCACCTTATATGGCGAAACAACCGGCATTATTCAATTACTTTACCAAGCTGAAAGTCACACAACGCTTGGTTGAAAAAACACTGGGTATGACTGATTTGCCTCTCCTTTCACAGCCAAACCTCCAACAGCAATTAGTGGAAATTGGCTATCAAGGCAAAAAATTAGAAGAATTGGAAGCTCTTAGCACCGCCGAAAAAGCCAATATGCTCTTTATCGTACAAGATCCTTACACCTCTTATTACGATGCCAAAGTAGTACGGGATTTCGTGGCTCTCACGCAAAAATTAGGATTCAATCCAATCCTTCTGCCTTTTAAACCGAATGGCAAAGCCATGCATATTAAAGGTTTTTTAGCTCGCTTTAGTAAAACCGCGAAAACACAAGCGGAATTTTTAAATCGTGTCGCCAAATTAAATGTACCTTTAGTCGGCGTAGATCCAGCTATTGTGCTTTCTTATCGTGATGAATATAAAGAAGCATTAGGTGATTCTCGCGGTGATTTCCATGTACTCACAGCGCATGAATGGCTGACCAATCAATTAGAAAGTAACGCATTACAAAGTGCGGTGAAAAATATTGCAAAATCTGACCGCACTTTTGAGTGGCATTTATTCCCTCATTGTACTGAATCCACCTTTATGCCAAACAGCCCAAAAGAATGGCAGCATATTTTTGCGCAATTTGGACAAACATTGAATGTCGAGAAAGTCGGCTGCTGTGGTATGGCGGGTGTATTTGGTCATGAGGTTCAAAATCAAACCATGTCGAAAGATATTTACGACGTATCTTGGGGCAAAAAATTGCAAGGTAAAGATCCGAATCATTGTCTTGCGACAGGCTATTCTTGCCGCAGCCAAGTGAAGCGATATGAAAAAGCCATCTTGAAACATCCTGTGCAAGCATTGCTTGAGGTGTTGAATCACTAGAATAGATTTTCTACCTACAACATCGTAGAAAATAAAAAGCGGCCAGATTTTAAATCTGACCGCTTTTTTACTTCGTTTTAAAACTACAACGCTTCAATCGCTTTATACTGCTCTTGGATTTTTTCTAATCCAGATTGGTATTCTGCTTGTTTTTCGCGTTCTTTCGCAATTACCGCTTCTGGTGCTTTAGCCACGAAAGCTTCGTTGCTAAGTTTATTTTCGATACGTTTAACTTCATTTTGATATTTTTCAATCTCTTTAGCTAAACGCGCAAGCTCGGCTTCTTTATTGATGAAACCTGCCATTGGCACGAGCAATTCGGCATTACCGACGAGTTTTATACTGCTCTTGGATTTTTTCTAATCCAGATTGGTATTCTGCTTGTTTTTCG
>CABSZQ010000158.1 GCA_902482195.1 uncultured Haemophilus sp. | reverse complement strand
TCTTGAGATAGCGTCACTGCATTTAGTCCATATTTTTGCATCAAATTATTAACTAAATTCAGACGACGCTCATTCCACGCATTAAAATCGCCAGACATAATGATAGGGCCTTGATGATTTTCCACAAAAGAAAAGAGCTGCTCTAACTGAGTTTGATAAGCGGAAATCCCCCATTCAAAATTAATCAAATGTACATTAATAAGTAGCAAGTTAGCGTCTTTTTCTAATGGAAAACTCATCACACTTGCCACTTTAGGTATTTGTATTAATGGTTCTGCTACGCCACCACCGCAATACCATTCTGGTTGCGTTTTAGTGAATGTTTTTACACCTGATAAGAGATCTTTAAAAGAAAAAGAAGACACAAAAAGTGCGGTCGAAAATGTGTTTAAATTTTGATGCTGCGTTGCCTCTTGCAATAACACAAAATCAGCTTGTTTAGACAATCTCGCTAAATCTTCTTGCCAACCCTTATCTTGCCCTTTATGCACATTCCAATTGACTAAACGAAAATGTGAAGACGTTAATTTAGGCATTAAACCATTAACCTTGTCACATTGCATATTTAGCTTGTTTTCAAAAGGAGTGTAACTCACTTTTTGTGATGTATTTAGTTGAATGAATGTTTGGTCAAAAATCGTTAAATTCGTAAAAAAATATCCAGCCCCTAAAACTACTAGCATCAAGCCAGCAGATAAAAATCGATAGATTCGCTTCATGATTATCCTCTCTCTATGCTCGAATAATAACATCTCATCAAAGCAATGCAACTTTCACTTT
Source organism: uncultured Haemophilus sp. (assembly GCA_902482195.1). Taxonomy (GTDB): domain Bacteria; phylum Pseudomonadota; class Gammaproteobacteria; order Enterobacterales; family Pasteurellaceae; genus Haemophilus_D. The sequence continues at coordinate 3,532 of CABSZQ010000158.1, read as the reverse complement.
AATACGCATCAATACCTACCTACAACACGGTAACTTTAACTTTTAGCTTTGATTTAAATCATACTTTGCTAAAAAATCCGTTGCATTTTTCTTTTGTTATCTTAGTATTTCACTCAACTTTTAACTCTACCTCATCAATAAGGAGATTCATTATGTCTTTTGGAGATAAAAAATTAAGTGAAATCGCTGTCAGCGTACCCGGCTCAACTTCTCTACTTCGTGAATATGATTTGGATTTCTGCTGTGGTGGTTCCGATACACTTGCAAACGCAGCCGCAGAACAAGGATTAAATTTAGCAGAAATTGAAACGCGCTTAACCGAGCTTCAAAACAGCAAAGCAGAAAACCCGGAAGAATATTGGGTTAATGCAACTTATCCTGAAATTATCGATCATATCTTAGTTCGCTACCATCAACGCCACCGCGAACAGCTTCAAGAATTAATCGTCTTAGCAGATCGTGTAGAAAGTGTTCATGGCGATCGTGAAGATTGCCCAATAGGTGTGGCGGCTGAATTACGCAATGTCTATGAGGATTTGAGCAACCATATGATGAAAGAAGAGCACGTGCTTTTCCCTATGATCAAAGCAGGTAACTATATGATGGCGCAAATGCCAATTCGTATGATGGAAATGGAACACGCAGAACACGGCGAACATTTAGATGTATTGAAATCATTAACAAACAATATGACGCCTCCGGCTGATGCTTGCAATACATGGCGTGCGCTTTACAGCGGCATCCAAGAATTTGCAGATGATTTAATGATGCATATTCACCGTGAAAACAATATTTTATTCCCACGTGTTATTGCTGAAAATCACTAAGAGCAAATCATATAAAGAAAAGGGGCGAAATCATTCGCCCTTTAAATTTAGCTTAAAACTGACTGCACTTTATTTCTCTTCACTGCCTTTATATAAACGGTTTTTATACAAATAGCTACCAAGTAAAGCATGTGCTAAGGCTTCTTTTTTCATTTCTTCCGGCACCTCTTTTTCAGTCAATGTATCTTTTTCTTTATCATACATATAGCCTTTTGCTTTGCTATTTGGTGTTTGAATAACAACATCATGATTGCCTTTCATTAAGGCTTGAGTTTGATCAAACTGCATAAAGGCACGATTCGGATTCACATCTTGCGTTAAATCAAAGCCAATCATCGGATAATTACCACTTACACCCGCAATAGAAAGTAAGGTTGTTGGCATATCAATTTGGCTCACTAAACGACTGTCTCGGCGTGGCTCTACATGATCCCCTAAAATTAACGCTGGAATATGGAAATGCTTGATTGGTACTAAGCTTGCGCCAGCTGCACGGGAATCATGATCTGCAATCACCAAGAACACGGTATCTTTCCAATAATTAGATTGTTTCGCTAATTTGAAGAAATAACCAATGGCGTAATCCGCATATTTTGCACTGTTATTACGGGTTGCTTTTGGTTGTTCGTAAAGCTCAATTTTGCCATCAGGAAATTCAAAAGGATCATGATTACTTGAACTGAACACTAAGCTAAAGAATGGTTTTCCTTCATTCTGTAATTGGGTAAAGGTTTCGTTCGCTTTATCAAATAAATCCTCATCACTCACGCCCCAAGTCGCAGTAAATTTCGGATTTTGGTAATCTTTTTGATCGATAATGGTTTGGAAGCCGTTGCCATAGAAGAAGCTTGCCATGTTATCAAAGTGTTTTTCACCACCATAAATAAAGGAAGTGTTGTAACCTTGTTTGGCAAGTAAATCCGCAATGGTAAAGAAACCACTTTGACTGTTATTTAATTTCACTACTGCACGTGCTGGAGTGGGTGTAAAGCCCGCTGTAGTTGCTTCAATACCACGTACAGAACGCGTACCAGTCGCATAGAGATTTTCAAATAACCAGCCTTCTTTGGCTAATTTATCAAATTCAGGTGAAAGTGGTTTTCCGCCTAATGTACCGACAAATTGCGCGCCAAAACTTTCTTCCAAAATAATGACAATATTTTTCGGTTTACCTTGGTAAGTGGCTTGGTTTTTCGTTAAGGTTGGAATCTTATCTGAAATATAATCACTTTCAGGACGGCCACGGCTTGCTTTAACAATACGCAACATTTCATCGGTATCCATTTTGCCATAGGCTTCAGAAGAAGCTCCTTCATCTTTAAATTGTTGGGCGGCATAAAGAACGGAGTAACCCGAATTCAACACAAGCGAATTGACTAAACCATCGGAAGAGAAAGCCACCATCGCAGGATTCACACCACGGTGTTGAAAACTAGAACGCGCCCCTAAAAAGGCAACTGCAATCACAAGCAATGCGACAACAGGACGCAATTTCCAGCTCATTGGGCGTAAATTTTTGACTGCATAACCAGAGAGTTTCCAATAACAGAAGAAAGCCGTAACGGTGAAAATAAGGCTAAAAATGACCGCAGTTAAATGGCCTTCCATCAACATTGAAAAGACTTCTTTCGGATAAATTAAATATTCGATAAACAAACGATTTGGACGGAAGTCATAGGTTTCGATAAATGCCGGCGTAGCCAATTCCATAAATAGAATAAACACACTACCTAAGGTCAGCCAAATACGTAAAATCATTTTCCAAATTCGGCTATGATGAAATAGCACTGTAAATAATGCTGGCACACCAAATAAATAGCACAAGGCCACGATATCCATACGCAAGCCTTGCAAAAATAATTGTCCCCATCCCTCTACCGCAGAAACACGGTCTGCCTGCCAAATCGCAAGCCCAAGACGAGACAAGGTGAAAATAATCAGATTAATGATGACGAAGAGAAAAATCGGATATAAAGGAGAACGTGTTTGTTTCATTTTGACACTCATAAGTCCTAAGGGAATCGCTACCCTTTGATTAATTTAAGGCACGTGAATGTACCATTCCTTTCATAGACAGACAAAAAAACACAAAGTGCGGTTAAAAATATCATCATTTTTGACCGCACTTTGAAAGAGAAAGACTAAGCTGCAACTAACGCTTTTAATTGTTTTTCATAAGCTGCCCAATCAGTAATTGGACGTGTTGCCACACCTGTTTCCATCGCTTTTTTCGCTACCGCAGAAGAGACGGTAAACAATAAGCGTGGATCAAATGGTGTTGGAATCACATAATCCGGTCCAAAAGATAACGCACCGTAATTTGAAATAATTTCTAACGGAACCGGTTCTTTTGCCAAATCTGCAATCGCGTGAGAAGCCGCTAATTTCATTTCTTCATTAATGGCTGTTGCCCCTACATCTAATGCACCACGGAATAAGAATGGGAAGCAAAGTACGTTATTTACTTGGTTTGGAAAATCTGAACGGCCAGTACAAACAATCGCATCTGGACGTACTGCTTTCGCTTCATCTGGGGTAATTTCAGGTACTGGGTTAGCCAATGCTAAGATTAATGGATTTTCTGCCATGGTTTTCACCATTTCAGGTTTTAATGCACCTGCTTTAGAGCAACCTAAGAACACATCGGCTCCCTTAACGGCATCCGCTAATGTGCGCCAACCATTATCTTCAATCGCGTAGAATTG
>CABSZQ010000157.1 GCA_902482195.1 uncultured Haemophilus sp. | reverse complement strand
AACCGGTGGTTCGGCATTCGGACTGATCTCAACTAAATCAAGCGCTGCTTGTTCTGCCGTATCTAAGGCCTGTTGAATTGATACAATCCCCGCTTGTTCACCATCTTGGTCAATCAAACGAACTTCTTTTACTCGAATTTCATCGTTAATGCGATTCGGGCGGTTAGCTGCCGGAGCTTTTTTTACGGTTTTGATAATGTTATTCCTTCTATTTATTTAAGATAAAACCCACTGCATTTAAAACAGAAGATTTCTTCAATCATTTGCTATAAAAACAAACAAAAAACGGGCAAAATTTTATAGTATTTGCCACGTTTATGCAACAAGGATTTCTATTCCTTTAAATATCAACTGGTAAAGTACTTATTTCAGCAGAAATACTTTCACCAAATTGAAGTAATTTCTCTAATCTCGCAGTTTCAATACACACCATATTTCGATATCCATCTGCTTTCATTGCACTTGGTGTTTTCTCCCAAGGATTCCATAGCACAATTGAATCTGCATGATGATGGGTAATTTGAATACGTCGATTAAACGCTTTATCCACCAACAATGTTTTATCTTTCTCTAACGTATAAATACAATCCACACCTTGTTCTATTCTGCGTGTTGAAGGAACATCAGTATGTTTACCTTGTAATGAGTCATAACAACGGTTTGGTAAATGTTGAACTTCAATTTGTGAAATATCACCAATATTAAAATAACTGTGCAATGCCGCTTGAGCAGGCTCTTGGCCTAAATGCGTCAAAGTCATTGTACATTTATCGGTAAATTCCATTTTCATTTTGGCTTCAATCACACCATATTCAGAAAAGAGAGAAAATTCTAACCGCACTTTATTCGCTTGCAGATCATAATCACTTAATTGCCACAAACGTAAACGTGCTGTACCGTGTGAAGGTTGTTTAACACCACCAAACCAAGGGTAACAAAGTGGTACACCGCCGCGAATTGCCACACCTTGTGTGAAAGGTTCAATCTCACTTAACCAAAAGATATCCTGCTCTGCCCCTTTAGGCTGCCAATTTAATAGCTGTGCCCCTTGTAGTGCAATTCGAGCAGATCCTGCTGAGTGGTTTAAAGTTAAAACAGGAATTTCATTGATACGTTGTAAAGTTAATTCTGGTGTTAATTGTTGAATTTGAGCTGTCATATTCGCCTCCTTGTGATAAGGCTATTATATAGAAGAAAGAGAGACTTGAGTTTATTTTTATACCGTGAATATAAAAAAACCGCACATCAAAGTGCGGTCATTTTTAATTAAGATTTTAAAGAGTCAATTACTCTTCACCCAACAATTTTAACTCACGTTTTCTTACTTGGGATTTTAAGATTTCAGCAAATTCTTCAATGGTGAAAGTGCCTAAATCTGCACCTTTACGGGTACGTACAGCCACTTTGCCTTCTGCGATTTCTTTATCACCGCAAACAAGCATATAAGGCACGCGACGTAAGGTATGTTCGCGGATCTTGAAGCCAACTTTTTCATTACGTAAATCAGCTTTAACGCGTAATCCCGCATCAGAAAGTTGTTTCACCACTTTTTGCACGTAGTCTGCTTGGCTGTCTGTAATATTCATCACAACCGCTTGAACTGGTGCTAACCATGCAGGGAAGAAACCCGCATACTCTTCAGTAATGATACCAATGAAACGTTCAATCGAACCTAAAATCGCACGGTGAATCATAACCGGAGTACGGCGATCATTGTCTTCTGCCACATAAGACGCATTTAGACGACCTGGTAATGCAAAGTCTAATTGGATAGTACCACATTGCCATTCACGATCTAAGCAGTCACGTAATGCAAACTCAATTTTCGGACCATAGAATGCACCTTCACCTTCTTGAATTTCATATTCAAGACCGTTATGCGCTAATGCTGCTGCAAGACCTGCTTCTGCGCGATCCCACATATCATCTGCACCGATACGTTTTTCAGGACGAGTAGATAATTTCACCTGAATATTTTGGAAACCGAAAGTGCTGTAAATGTCGTAAACCATTTTAATACAGCTGGTTACTTCGCTTTCAATTTGATCTTCAGTACAGAAAATGTGTGCATCGTCTTGAGTGAAGCCACGTACACGCATTAAACCGTGTAAAGAACCCGATGGTTCATTACGGTGACAAGAACCAAATTCCGCCATACGGATCGGTAGATCACGGTAAGATTTTAAACCTTGGTTAAAGATTTGAACGTGTCCAGGGCAGTTCATTGGTTTAATCGCATATTCACGGTTTTCTGATTGTGTAGTAAACATCAAATCGCCGTAGTTTTGCCAGTGACCTGTTTTTTCCCATAACACACGGTCCATCATAAACGGACCTTTCACTTCTTGATAATCGTATTCTTTTAATTTAGTACGTACGAAGGTTTCCAATTCACGGAAAATTGTCCAACCATCATTATGCCAGAACACCATACCCGGTGCTTCTTCTTGCATATGATATAAATCTAACGCTTTACCGATTTTACGGTGGTCACGTTTTGCTGCTTCTTCTAAGCGAGTTAAGTATTCCGCTAATTGTTTTTTATCAGCCCAAGCCGTACCATAGATACGTTGTAACATTTTATTTTTGCTATCACCACGCCAGTAAGCACCTGCAACTTTCATTAATTTAAAGTTGTGGCAAAAACGCATATTTGGCACATGTGGTCCACGACACATATCAATGTATTCTTCGTGATGATAAAGCGCAGGAGTCGCAGTGCGTTCGATGTTTTCATCTAAGATTGCCATTTTGTATGGCTCACCACGTTTTTCAAAAGTATCTCTTGCTTCTTGCCAGCTTACCGGAGTTTTGATGACGTCATAATTGGTTTTCGCCAATTCAAGCATACGTTTTTCAATAGCATCAATGTCTTCTTGCGTTAAAGAACGGTCTAAATCCACGTCATAATAGAAGCCATTTTCAATCGTTGGACCGATTGCCATTTTGACATCTGGGAATAATTGTTTGATTGCGTGACCAAGTAAGTGCGCGCAAGAGTGACGAATAATTTCTAAACCGTCTTCATCTTTTGCTGTAATAATTTCAAGGTTAGCATCTTCATTGATGATGTCACAGGCATCACGACGTTCACCGTTTACACGGCCAGCAATGGTTGCTTTGGCAAGACCGGCTCCGATATCTTGAGCCACTTCTAACACAGAAACTGGACGATCAAATTCACGTTTAGAACCGTCCGGTAAAGTAATAATAGGCATAATTTTTCCTTATACAGTGGTCGCCCATACGAAAGGCAACATGCAAATAATGATTAAAAACAAACCGCACTTTCATTCACTCCCACTATTGAGCAAACCAAGTGCGGCGGAGAATTTTAGCACTTTCCACCACACTTGTTAATATCTCGCTGAATTCTTTCCAATTAGTAAACAATGATTTTCCTAATAGTTACTTTATCTATTCAAAATTTCCGATAAAATGACCGCACTTTTGATAGACATAAATTAAAGGAAACTCTATGAACGTATTAGTATTAAAATCAAGCATCCTTGCAGATAACTCTCAAAGCAATAAATTAGCCGATTACACCATTGAAAAATTAAAAGGTCACAACATTGTGGTACGTGATTTAGCGGCGCAACAACTTCCCCACTTTGATGCAACGGCGGCAACTGCAGTACGTGGCGAACCTAAAACAACAGAAGAAAATGCACTTTTAGCTTTATCAGATGAATTAGTGGCTGAATTAAAGACTGCGGATATTATCGTCATTGGGGCGCCAATGTATAACTTAGGCATCCCAACACAACTTAAATCTTACTTTGATTTTATCGCTCGCCCTCGTGTGACTTTCCAATACACCGCAAATGGCCCTGAAGGTTTACTTCAAGGTAAAAAAGCGATTGTATTAGCAAGCTTTGGTGGCATGTATGATGAAAACAATAATGTGACAAATTACTTAAAAGCGATTTTAGGTTTTGTTGGCATTACCGATGTTCAGTTTGCTTATGCAAAAGGTATCGGATTAGGCGCTGAGGCAATTGAAAATGCACAACGTTCAGCAAGAAATAAAATTGATGAGATCGTTGCTTCTCTCTAATCACTGAATCTACTTCTTCTATTAAGCCATTTTGAGATATGCCTCGAAATGGCTTTTTTTCTAATCAACTTCCTCTATTTTTAATATCTTTGGTTAAAAATTAAAAAAATATTGTAAAATCACGCCAATTTTTTGATTATTTTCTTGACTTATGCATTATGTACTAGTTTAATAGTGCAAAAGTTCAGAATAAAGGATTCATTATGAAAAACACCCCATTTATTGCGGTGACCTCTCAACCGGTTCCCTACCATGCCGACACCACCGCAATTTTTAATACGCTTTGCCAACAGAACTCAAATTCTCTTCTCCTCGAC
>CABSZQ010000156.1 GCA_902482195.1 uncultured Haemophilus sp. | reverse complement strand
GTATCACATTGCCAATATAATTGAAATATTGCTGATACAACGGTAAATCGAGACCAAGTTGCTTCATCATTTGTTGATGAACTTCTGGCGTTAAACCTCGCTCTCCCATCATAATCTCCACGGGATCACCCGGAATAAAATGAATGAGAGCAAAAGTCACAAAAGTAATGGCGATAAAGGTAGGAATCACCATTAAAATACGTTTTAAAATAAATTTAAACATCTACTTCCCACATGATAAAGTGCGGTCGTTTCTTCGAACGTTTTCGCACTGGCATATTGAATATGAACACTAATATTCATACTCGTTGCAATAAAATCCTCCCGATTCTACCGCACTTTTTCTAATTTTGCCAAATGCGCAATCAGCCACTTAATACCTTGAGCTTGGAAAGCAATTTGTAAACGGGTGTTATTGTCTGAACCTTCAACGTTTATCACTGTGCCAAAACCAAACTTGTCATGTTTCACTTTTTGCCCCATTTTCCATTCATTTTCAGGCAAACTCGTGCTTAAACTTCCTACTTTTGCTTGGTTTAATGCTCGGGTGACTGTTCCACGCAAACGGATTTCTTGAATACACTCTGGTGGCAATTCTGTAATAAAACGCGAAGGTAAATGGCGTTCTTCTTTCGTGTAAACACGACGACTTTCAGCATAACAAATGGTGAGTTTTTGCTTAGCACGGGTAATGCCCACATAAGCAAGACGGCGTTCTTCCTCCAAACGACCAGGCTCTTCAAATGAACGGAAGCTTGGGAATACGCCCTCTTCTACCCCCACCATAAATACGCGCGGGAATTCCAAGCCTTTTGCTGAGTGTAAGGTCATCATTTCCACACAAGATTGATGCGGTGAAGCCTGCTCTTCTCCCGCTTCTAAAGAAGCATGAGTTAAAAAGGCGGTAAGATCGGTCATATCCTCTGCTTCATCAGGTTTGATAAATTCTCGGGTTGCCGTCACCAATTCTTCTAAGTTTTCAATACGTACTTCACCTTTCTCGCCTTTTTCCTGTTTATACATATCGTATAAGCCAGAATGTTTAATCACGAAATCAGTTTGTGCAAACAGTGGCATTTCGGCTGTATCCACCTGTAAAGAATTAATCAACTCTTGGAAACGAAGCAATGCGGTTGAAGCGCGTCCCGTTAGCATATTTTCTTGTGTGGCCACTTGCACTGCTTGCCATAAGGTTATTTGACGTTCACGGGTTAAATTTCGTAACACATCTAAAGTACGATCACCAATACCACGCGTAGGCGTATTAATCACACGTTCAAACGCGGCATCATCTTGACGATTATTAATCAAACGCAAATAGGCCAACGCATCTTTAATTTCTTGGCGTTCGAAGAATCGCATCCCGCCATAAATCCGATAAGGAATTTGGCAACGAATCAAGGCTTCTTCAATAACACGAGATTGGCTATTACTACGATATAAAACAGCACAATCATCTAATTTCCCACCGTCATCTACCCAATTTTGGATTTGAGACGCCACAAATTTTGCCTCATCTAATTCATTAAATGCTGCATAAATACCTACTGGCTCCCCCATTTCACCGTCGGTCCATAAATTCTTACCGAGACGATCACTATTATTCGAAATAAGTTGGTTGGCACTTTTCAGAATATTGCCGGTAGAACGATAATTTTGTTCCAAACGAATGGTTTCAGCGTTGAAATCTTTTAGGAATTTTTGAATATTTTCGACTTGCGCACCACGCCAACCATAAATGGATTGGTCATCATCGCCCACAATCATCACTTTACCCATATTACCCGCAAGAATTTTGATCCAGGCATATTGGATTTTATTGGTATCTTGAAACTCATCCACCAAAATATGCTGAAAACGTTGCTGATAACGTTGCAAAATCACGGGCTTTTTAGCAAATAATTCATACGCACGAATTAATAATTCAGCAAAATCTACCAAGCCTGCACGATCACAAGTATCTTGATAAATTTGATAAATCTTAATCCACTCTTTTTCCTGACGATCGCCAAAATCATTAATATCTTGCGGTCTTAAACCTTCATCTTTTTTATTATTGATATACCAGCACGCTTGTTTCGGTGGAAATGCTTTATCATCATAATTGTGCAATTTCATCAAGCGTTTCACTAAACGAAGTTGGTCTTCAGAATCTAAAATTTGGAAATCTTGTGGCAAGTTCACATCTAAATGGTGAGCGCGTAATAATCGATGGGCAATGCTATGGAATGTCCCAATCCACATACCAAATAGATTCGATTGAGCATGTTTGGATAAGGTATCTTGAATACGATGACGCATTTCAGCAGCGGCTTTATTGGTAAAGGTGACCGCCATAATGCTGCCTTCAGAAATATTTTCTACGGCAATCAACCAAGCAATACGATGAGTCAAGACGCGAGTTTTACCACTTCCAGCCCCCGCAAGCACAAGGTAATTGCCAAGTGGTGCAGCCACTGCTTCACGTTGTTTATCATTCAAGCCATCAAGTAATTCTGAAATATCCATTGCTCTTATTTTAATCTGGTTAAATTTACAGGGATTATAGTGGGAATTATATTTTTAAACAACCTGATATTTACAAATTTACTCCTCCCCTTTATATTAGCAATATCAAATAATTACTAAACATTGACGAAGTTAAAGGAGACACAATGTCAATTAAAACAACGCTAAAATTAACCGCACTTTCAGCCCTAACCGCCCTCGCGTACACTTCTCACGCACAGGCTGAAGGAAAACTTACCGTCTATTGCAGCGTACAAAACGTAGTATGCGAAAAAGTCACTCAAGCCTTTAGTAAAAAATACAATGTAGATGCACAATTTGTACGTAATAGTACAGGCGTCGTATTAGGCAAAATTAAAGCTGAAAAAGAAAACCCACAAGCTGATTTCTGGTTTGGCGGCACAATTGAGCCACATCTTCAAGCGGCTGAATTAGGCTTACTTGAATCCTATCGCTCCCCATTACAAAAAGACATCATGCCGCAGTTTAAATCTTTAATGGAGCAACGTGGTAATTTCACTTCTGTTATTTACTTAATGGAACTTGGCATTGGGGTAAATACTAAAAAATTAAAAGAATTGAATATTCCTGCACCACAATGCTATGCAGACTTGATAAAACCAGAATATAAAGGTTACATTCAATACCCTGACCCTCGTGTTTCCGGTACTGGTTACTCACTTATCAGTACGTTTTCCACATTATGGGGAGAAGAAAAAGCCTTTGACTATCTGAAGAAACTAGAACCAAATCTCATGCAACATACCAAAACAGGCCTTGCCAGCAACTATTTGGCTAACGGTACCGTGGCGATTGATTTAGGTTTTATGTTGGTTTATCCGCGTGAGAAGAAAAATGGTGCACCAGTTGAAGGCATTTTACCATGCGAAGGCGTGGGCTATTCTTTAGGCGGGGCAAGCATCATTAAAGGAGCAAGAAACCTTGATAATGCCAAGCTATTTATGGATTTCGTGCTAAGCAAAGAAGCACAAGAAATTCCATGGAAAGAATCAGACTCTTACCAACTTCCAACCAATATCCATGCAGAACCTGCACCAGGTTTCCTACCGGCTGGCAAATTAAAACTGGTAGATATTGATTTTATGAAATTTGGTACAGATCAAGAAGGTAAACGCCTCACCCAACGTTGGGTTTCTGAAGTGCTCTTAGAAGGTAAATCGCCAAAAGAATAAACGGAATAAAAAAAGTGCGGTCAAAAATAAGAATGTTTTTGGCCGCACTTTTTAATAGATAAAACTTAAGCTAAAACCAATCGCTCTTTCCCAGAATAAATATTGGCTTTTCCTGAGCGAGCAAAGCCGATAAGAGAAAGATTGTGTTGTTCGGCCATATTGACAGCAAGATCTGTCGCAGCAGAAATCGCAACAAGTAACTCGATACCACAAGCGACCGATTTTTGAACCATTTCATAACTGGCTCGGCTTGAAACAAGTACGAATCCTTGCGGTTGATTCTGTTTGGCATGCCAGCCGATTAATTTATCTAGTGCCACATGTCGCCCTACATCTTCTCGAATTGCCAATAGATTACCCGATAAATCAAAAAAGGCAGCTGCATGTGTCGCCCCTGTTTCTTTCCCGAGCTCTTGATTAGTTTGTAATTGTGCTAAGCAGCCATCCAATAAATTTAAATTAAATTGGAAAGTACGGTCTAATTTTGGCAATTTTTTATAGACTTGTGAAATTTGTTCTGTACCACAAATGCCACATCCCGTTCTTCCCGTTAAAGTACGACGATGATCTTTTAATGCGACAAATTGGCGGCTAGATAATTCAATTTGTACTTCAATACCATTACACACTTCTACCACATCAATGCCATAAATATCCGCTTTTTTCTCAATAATGCCTTCAGC
>CABSZQ010000155.1 GCA_902482195.1 uncultured Haemophilus sp. | reverse complement strand
CATAAATACCACCAGATTGGTTTTCAATATGCTCTGCATTTATTACTAAATTAGTTGTTTGAATACCTTGAGTAGGGGTATCTTGTTTAGCTTTTGTATTTTTATTATTTACATTTGTAACATTTAACACTAAACGATTTGTTGCACTAACCAAAGAGCCTTTATCACCTTCAGACTGGTTATCCATCTTGGTCAAATTTAATGTTGCATTCACACTTTGAACAATGCCACCTTTGTTATTTAAATTTGTACCAGATAATGTTAAATCCTGAGATGAAATTACACCTTGTGCATTATTTATTGCAGCAGAAGAAATCGCTGCTGTTTTCGCTGAAATATCACCTTGTGTATTATTCAAATTTTGGGTTTGAATCGTTAAATCAGACTCTCCCTGAATCACTCCTTTAAGGTTATTTAAATCATTTGCAAGCAATGTCGCACGAGAAACCGATGAAATAATGCCATCTTGGTTGTGTAAATTTTCTGTCTTTAATGATAGTTCACCTTGGTTATAAACAATACCACGCTGATTATTAAATTGATTAACTGATAAATCTGCGCGATTTCCGACAATTAACTTCCCTTCCTCATTATTAACTTGCTGTGCAGCCAATAAAACCTGTCCACCTAACATTTCACCTTTTTGGTTATTCAAGGTTGAAGTACTAATATCAAGACTATTTTTTCCAAATAAATAACCAGATTGAGACTCTATATGTCCTGCATTTGTGTTAAGTTTCACACCTTGATTTGACCAAATCACACCTTGATTATTTTGAATTAATGGCGTTTGAACAGAAAGCGTACCTTCTGCGACAATTTTCCCTTCTGTATTGTCTAATCCCTTTTGTAAATTTAATGCAAAAGCTTCGGCGCCACGTTGAATCCAACTGCCCTGATGATTATTAAGTTGAACACTATCCACCACAAAATGCTCTGCATTCAAATGTGCATTTTCAGTTGAAATAAGATTTGGGTTGCTTAATGTTGTTTTTCCTTCGCTATATAACGTTGTTTTATTCAGATTTAAAGCTGATTGAGCAGATTGGAGAGCAATGCTATCTCCACTTAATTGACTATCAGATAAATCAACCGTTTCCGCTCTCACATTAATCTCACCACTCGCTAGATGTTTTGCTTTGGATGAAATGGTCTTTTCAGCTGAAAGAGTAAGATTTGCACCTTGTGCATGTTGAGTATCTAGAGAACGAATTTCACCTTGCGTAGTATCCTGTACCGTAACGCCAGCAGCAACTAAAGCACCACTTTTTACTTCAATATTTTTCGCCTGATACTGAATATCGCCCTTAGCAACAGTTTCACCGGTTTGAGTAACTTTATCCTTAGCTTGAACAAAGCTCCCCCCTTGATGTGAAACAATTGAACCATGCTGCTCTACTCGAGTTTGTGAGCGCAATGCAACACCACCCAGTTTTGTTTCAATTTTACCTTTATTTTCAATAACCTTTTCTGCATTAAGATCAGCTTGGTGAGTTGCGCTAATCACCCCTTCATTAATAATGCGTCCTTGGCTATCAATTTTCACGTTTCCAGCAGATGCACCAATGTGCCCCGCATTGCGTACACCAAGACCTTGACCGTTATCCACTAAATGGATTTTTTCAGCATACATCCCACCTAATTGGCTCACATCCACACTGTAGCTTTGGTTTTCGCCTTGGGTATCGGAAGTGTGGTCGGTTTTATCGGTGATTTTATCGCCCACATACACAACTGAATCATTGGTGCGGTCAACGTTGTTTTTACCAGTGGTAACTTTAATGCCTTTCTTCGACCAAACACCACCATTGATTTCCGCTTTCTCAGCGATAATATCGGTGTAATCAGATTGGCTGTTATCCATCCCTTTTTGGCCAACAGTCACCTTACCGCCTTTTACGCGATAGCCTTTCAACTCACCATTTTCTACATCAGCTTTACCGGTTGTCAGCGTGGTACGTCCAGCATTAATCACACCACAACCATCACATTGGATACCGCTTGGGTTGGCAATCACCACATCTGCTTTTTTGCCTGCGACTTCTACATAACCTTTTAAACGGCTTGGATTCGCTGAATTGACCTCGTTAAGAATGACTTTCGCTTCACCGCGAGCAAGATTCGGGTTACCTTGCACCCATCCTGCCATTTGCGTTTGGGCTGCTTTGCGGGCATTGTTTAACACAGCGCCTTTTTCTGCCACATCAAATTGTGAATATTGGTTACGTGATACCCCACCTGCACTTGGTGTTTGAATATTTACCTGCGGTAAACCATTGCCGGTTTGAAGTACGGTAGGTTGTTGATTACCTGGTGCAGATTTATCAGCACGAATTGCCATATCTTCTGCATGAACAGAAGGCGATAAGAAGACAAAGCCTAATGCCAACATTAAGCTAAAATGAATAGGATTAAGTGAAAGTGCGGTTGAAAACAATCCTGTTTTTTCTTGTTCTGAGCTCACATTTTCACTTTGCGCTTTACCTTGAGATTTTGCCAACTCAGAGACCACCACAAGCTGGTTTAATACACGGCTAAAAATCACTTTATAATGACGTTTATTCATTTTTTAATTTCCTTTAAAGTTTTAAATTCTGTTTGGTTTTAATCAATTTATTCATCTAAAAGCGTGAGCATTAAAAACGGTAGCTCACATTAAATCCGGTTGTCACATGACTGGTTCTAAATCCTTCCGGTTTTTTAATTGGAACACCTACGAAATAATCATAGTTAATGCCCCATAATTTACCGCGAAGTCCAATTGCACCACCCATTAAGCTATCACCAATTTGAAGCTCTTCTTGACTAGAATGCACCTTACCTCGGTCAATCCCTAAATAAAGCTCATGTCCTTTATTGGCAATATCCCAACCCAACTCATTTCGCCATAACCAACCTTTTTCACCAGAAAGTGATAGCTCGCCATCAAACCCTCGCACGGTATAACGACCACCAATACTAAATTTATCTTGTTGTGTTAAAGGTGTA
This sequence comes from uncultured Haemophilus sp., assembly GCA_902482195.1. GTDB lineage: Bacteria > Pseudomonadota > Gammaproteobacteria > Enterobacterales > Pasteurellaceae > Haemophilus_D. The sequence goes on along the minus strand of CABSZQ010000155.1, from coordinate 1,429 downwards.
CCGTTCCATTGTCCACTCCAGCTGGTGTTAAAGCGGAAAGGTTGATTGCCGATAGTGAAAGGATAGGTAAAATCAATGCCTGCAGTAAAAATCTGCATGCGAGAAGTGCCTTCACCAAATTCCTCTTCCGGAGCAGGTAAGGCTTTATTCCCACCCGTACCACGTTTATAGTTCGCAAACAGTTGTAACACTGTTTCGCCAATGTATTGGGTGTGATTAAGTCCCACTTCCCAACCAGCGGTACGACGACGTTGCACTTCAATTTCGGTGTCATTGATGTAGTTATGCGATTTTTTCGTCCATAACGCGGCATTCACATAGGTTTTATGAAGACTTCCACGAGTTAATAAGCGACTTAAATTCGCTTTCATTTGTTGGCTTTCACCCGAATAGGTGTAAGACTCAAATGCGCCCGCTACCGTTTGGTGATAAGAATATTTTGAACCGGAAAGCGTTAAGAGATAGTTCTTCCAAGGAATGGAATAATAGAGACTGACATTTTTACTGCCATAATCGCCTTCCGCATCATCGCTATCACGTTTAAAGCTACGTGTACCACTGATATAGAACATATCATTAAGTGTTAGCACGTTATCCCAAGAAAACGTAGCTGAACCTTGTAAACGACCCGTAGCTTTACTGCCTGAATCATCTAATCCTAAGGTTAAATGAAAAGGTAAGCTTTGCTTATAAGCAATCACCACGTCTGTTTCACCTACTGCATCCGTTGGCACAAGCTCCATATTCGCATCAGCACTCGGTACACGTTTTAAGTTTTCTAAACCTTGTTCAATATTGCGAATATTTAATATATCCCCTTGCGCCATTGGCATAGCAAACCATAAGGTACCACGGGTGGCAAACGGAATCGCACTTTGGTCTTGTAATTGAATGCGGCCCACTTTACCCGGAATCACAGTAAGTACAAGCATACCTGAACGTAAATCCTGTGGCTCCACCACCACGCGTGTCGTGACATAACCAAAATCAATTAAACGATTTTGAATACGGCGAAGTAAGACGTTAATCCCCTCAGAACCAATACAAGCCGGCAGCGTAAAATCACGCTCAGCATAAACCGACTTCAATGCCCAAGAGAATTGGCTTGGTTGGATTAATTTAAGGGAAGAGGCTGATGAATTTTCTTCTTCAGCTTGATAATCGGTCAGCACCAATTGATTGATAGGAAAACATTGTGCTTCATTCTGTGGAAAGCCACGAGAGGCTTCTTTTTCACCCTCTAAACGCACATTCGCGGATTGCGTTTGCTGGGCTAAAATAGCCGCATCTTGTTCAGCTTGTTGCCTCTGTTGTTTGGCATCGATTTGTTTTTCTACATCTGCATTTGGTGAGCTTGGCGCCGCCAACGCGAAAGAGGAAATAAATAATAAACTAGAAAGAAAAGAGCGAGATAAGTTCTTCATTATAC
>CABSZQ010000154.1 GCA_902482195.1 uncultured Haemophilus sp. | reverse complement strand
GAATTGGACAAAGGTTCAACCTTTTACTTAACGATCATTGCTGAACAGGCGCAAGCTCATGATGGAAATGTTGAAAAAGCCATGCAGCATCTTTCTATTTTATTAGTAGAAGACGTTGAATTGAATGTGGTTGTAGCCAAAAGTATTCTTGAAAAGCAAGGTCATTATGTTGATGTTGCCATGAATGGTGAACAGGCTATCCAATTATTTGACAAAAATGCTTATGATATTGTTTTTCTTGATATTAAGTTGCCAGATATGTCAGGTTTTGATATTGCATACTATCTACGTAAAAACTACGAAGAAGGGATTTATGATTTTCTCCCACCTTTAATTGCTTTTACGGCAAATGTGATGCACAGTGAAGAGGAATATCAAAATCAGGGTATGGATGGTGTGCTACGTAAACCTCTTTCTTTGACAGAATTGCGCCAGTGCTTTAAAACCTTTTTAGGGGATGACATCGAGACTACCTCTGATGAAGAAGAGCTCCCTCAAGTTCAAGAAGGTATTAATATTTCACTTATTGAGTTAATTGGAAAGTCACAAGCTAAAGATAATGTAGAGTTATTCAAACAATGGATGCCGATTTATTTAGATGAATTAGAAACAGCGTATGAGGATTATCTTGCAAACTCAGATATGCAACAAACGGTGTCAGATGTCGCACATAAGATTAAAGGTGCAGCTGCATCGGTAGGACTTGTTAATGTTCAAAATATCGCAAAACAGGCTCAAGATACCTCATTACCAAATTGGACATCCGATATTGCTTCATGGATAAAGCAACTCAGTAATGAATGGTCTCAAAATGTAACTGAATTAGAAACGTATTTAGAAAAGTAATTCATGACTCGTCATTTTCAAATTTTGATCAGTGAGAATATACCGTCTAATTTGCCGGTAAATACCTTGTTCATTAATGAGTTTTCTAAAATTCAAAATATTCTTGGGCAAGAGTTTGAGACGATCTTGTTTGATGCACGGAAAGGTATCCATTTAGAGGCACTAGCCATTGCGGCAGGCACATTAAAAATGAATGGATCCTTAATTATTTTGCTATCAAATTGGGAGGCGCTTCATTCCCAAATAGATGAAGATAGTCTTCGTTGGTCAGGTTCTATTGAGGCAATTGCTACCCCAAGATTTATGACATATTTTAAGCATTGTATTCATAAATATGGCTTCCCCGTCCTTTATCATCAAAATGATTTAAAATTTGACCGCACTTTTCAGCAGTTATTTGTAAATCACAATGCGACCTTAGATCAGCAGAAAATCATTGAGCAAATCTTACAAAAAGAATCTGAACTTTACTTTCTTACTGCGAAACGAGGAAGAGGGAAATCAGCTCTAGCAGGCTTATTAGCGAATCAACTGGATACTAAAATTTACCTCACAGCTCCAAATAAAAGTGCGGTTAAAATTTTGGATGAATTTTCGCAAAAAGAGATTATCTTTATTGCACCAGATGAGCTTTTCCTTGCTTTGCAAAATGATCCTTCTTTTTCTGAAAATGCTTGGCTTTTTGTTGATGAGGCGGCAATGCTGCCGATTGCTCAACTTAGCGCTTTTTCTCATCATTTTAAGCATATTCTATTTACGACTACCATCCATAGTTATGAGGGAACCGGGCGAGGCTTTGAGCTTAAATTTAAGCAAAAAATTAACCGCACTTTTTCTGACTTTGAGCTTATTGAACCGCTACGTTGGTCTAAAGATGATGTTTTAGAGGCATTTATCGATGAACTTTTATTATTGAATGTAGAGGATGAGTTTAAACAAATACCATACGATAAAAGCAAAATATGCCAAATTACTGAATGCTCACAAGAGAAAATACTGTCTTCATTGTCTCAATTCTATGGATTGATGACATTAGCTCATTATCGTACATCACCGCTAGATCTTCGACGATTGTTTGATGCTAATTCACAGTGTTTTTTTACCGCTGAAAGTGAGCGAAATTTACTCGGCGCAGTTTGGGCATTAAAAGAAGGTGGAATTGAAGATTCAACCCTCATTGAAGCAATTCAACAAGGAGCTAGACGCCCTAAAGGTAATCTTGTCCCGCAAGCACTTTGTTTTCATGCTCAGCTACAAAAGGCTTGTGAATTGCATTCTTTACGTATTTCTAGAATTGCGGTTCAGCCTATGTGGCAGCAGCATGGTATTGGTACACAACTTATTGAATACATTACGCAAAATGCCGATGTGGATTATTTGTCAGTGAGTTTTGGTTATACCAAAGAACTGGCTCAATTTTGGCAGAAATGTGGTTTTTCTCTTGTTCATTTAGGTGAGCATTTAGAGGCGAGTAGTGGCTGTTATTCAGCTATCGCTCTAAAAGGGCTTTCTGCACAAGGGATTGAATTAGAAAAAGAAGCAACGCAATCTTTTCAACGGAATATGCCTTTGTCTTTCCATCCACTCGCTCAGGAATTTAATACCACACCAGTTGATTGGGAATTGATTGACGAAGATTGGCTCAGCTTGAAAAATTTTGCTTATTTTCACCGCACTTTAGCTTCCGCTTTGCCGGCAATTCGTCGATTTTTAATGAATTTAGATGAAAAAGATTGCCCTTTAATGAGAGATTATTTCATCACAAAACAGATACCCTATAATAAGAAAAATGGGTTAAAATCATTACGTTCGGAAATTGCACAAAAATTAAAAAAGGAGGCAAGATGAGCGAACAAGAAAAAAAAGGTTGGTTCCGTAAAGCGGTAGATGAGTACAATAAATTTTGCAGTGAACTAGGTTTAGATAAAGGCAGTTGTCGAGGTTGTATGCCACGCATTGAATTTGATGATGATGGTAAGGTAAAAAAAGAGAAACCACTAGAACCACTCAAAAAATAAAAGAAAACAGGGTTAACTAAACCCTGTTTTTTTATACAGACAAATATTGAAAAGTAGAGTGAATTTGCTAAACTAATCAGCTATTCACGCAAAAATGAGATAAAAATTGACCGCACTTATGAAAACAACCTATTTTAATTTTGATATTCCGATTCAGCCAAATGATCATAAAATTCTCGGCAATGTATTGGCGAGTGTAGATGCACTTGCGGTTAGTGAAATTGCAGAGCAATACGATGGATTGACGGTGGTTGTGACACCGGATACCAAAAGTGCGGTTCGTTTATCACAAGTTTTACCGGATTTAACTTCTCAGCCCGTTCAGTTTTTTCCTGATTGGGAAACGTTGCCCTATGATTCTTTTTCTCCTCATCAAGAAATTATTTCTTCTCGTTTAAGTGCACTATTTCATTTGCAAAATACTAAAAAAGGTATCTTTGTTTTACCGATTAGCACATTAATGCAACGTGTTTGCCCGCCGAAATATCTACAGCACAATGTCCTTCTGATTAAAAAAGGTGACCGTCTTGTCATTGAAAAATTGCGATTACAATTAGAGTCAGCAGGATATCGTTCCGTAGAGCAAGTACTAGAACATGGTGAATATGCTGTGCGCGGATCACTTTTAGATCTTTTCCCAATGGGAAGTGCGGTTCCATTTCGCTTAGATTTTTTTGATGATGAAATTGATTCGATTCGTACTTTTGATGTCGATACGCAGCGAACGTTAGATGAAATTCAATCTATTAATTTATTACCTGCACACGAATTTCCAACTGATGAGAAAGGTATTGAGTTTTTCCGCACACAATTTAGAGAAACCTTTGGTGAAATTCGTCGTGATCCAGAACATATTTATCAGCAAATCAGTAAAGGCACACTAATCTCAGGGATTGAATATTGGCAGCCGCTGTTCTTTGATGAAATGGCAACATTGTTCGATTACTTACCCGAAAAAACGTTGTTTGTGGATATGGAAACAAATCAAGCACAAGGAGAACGTTTTTATCTTGATGCTAAACAGCGTTATGAGCATCGCAAAGTTGATCCAATGCGCCCTCTTTTGCCGCCAGAACGTTTGTGGTTAAGCATTGATGCGGTAAATTATGCATTAAAAAATTATCCTAAAATTAATTTTAAAGCAGAAAAAGTGCGCTCATCTGTCCGTCAGAAAAATTTAGCGGTGTCTGCATTACCAGCCGTGACCATTCAATCACAGCAAAAAGAACCATTATCGCAACTTCGTCAGTTTATTGAGAATTTTAAAGGAAATGTTTTATTTTCAGTTGAAACTGAAGGGCGACGTGAAACTTTACTGGATTTGCTTTCACCATTAAAAATTAAACCAAAACAAATTAAAACCTTATCTGAAGCCAATCAAGACAAGTTTAATCTGTGGGTAAGTCGTCTTGAGCAAGGTTTTATTCTTGATGAGGCTAAACTCGCCGTTATTACTGAACATGAAATTTTAGGCGAGCGAGTACAGCAACGTCAGCGTGATAAACGTAAAGCGGTGAATCCTGATACCTTAGTACGTAATCTGGCTGAATTAAAAATTGGTCAGCCTGTGGTACATTTAGAT
>CABSZQ010000153.1 GCA_902482195.1 uncultured Haemophilus sp. | reverse complement strand
CTAATACAACTGTCGCACCAAAAATAACTTTTCCGTTATTTGGTAATTTAGTGACATCGATAACCTGACAATTTGCAAGTTTGCTTTCAATTTCTTGAATACGCCCTTCGCAAAAACCTTGTTGTTCACGCGCAGCGTGATATTCTGCATTTTCTTTTAAGTCACCATGCTCACGTGCTTCAGCAATCGCCTTGATAATTTCAGGGCGACGCTCATTCTTTAAGAAATCTAATTCTTGACGTAATAGCTCCGCACCGCGCACGGTCATTGGAATTTGTTTCATTCTTTTTCCTTGAAATTTGGTAAAAACAAAACCACGACAACGTCTTGCAACCTTGCCGCAGTCAATGAAAAATAAAAAATGATTTACTCTATTGAGTTCGGAGCTTATTATTATTCGTCTTGAGAAAAATAGCAACCATAACAGAACTAAAAATGACTAAAAAATCTTCTATTTCGACCGCACTTAAAGCGGCATTTATCACACTAGGCTTTTCTTTTTCCTCTATGGCTGAAGTTAATGTGGCTTCTATTACCCAATACCTACCTGAAGGTGCTTCTGCCAGTATCATTGCCAAAAACCTCAATAAAGATCAAATTATCGCAGACTACAATGGTTCAACATTTATGTTGCCTGCCAGTACGCAAAAAGTGTTCACAGCTGTCGCGGCTAAATTAGTATTAGGTGATGCCTTCCAGTTTGAAACCTCACTTTTAAGTAATGGAAAAATTCAGAATAATGTTTTAGAAGGTGATCTTGTTGTGCAATTTACTGGTGATCCCGATCTGACCAGCGGACAACTTTATAGCCTATTAGCTAATTTAAAGACCCAAGGCATTCAGAAAATCAATGGTGATCTTATTTTAGATACCTCTGTATTTGCTAGCCATGATCGTGGGTTAGGTTGGATTTGGAACGATCTTACAATGTGCTTTAACTCCCCTCCTGCTGCAGCAAATATTGATAATAACTGTTTCTATGCCGAGCTAGATGCAAATCAACCTGTAGGTGAAACCGTCAAAATTAACGTTCCTGCTCAATTCCCTATTCAAGTTTTCGGACAAGTTTATATTGTGGATCAGCAAGAAGCCGGTTATTGCCAGTTAGATGTCGTTGTTCACGACAATAATCGCTATCAAGTAAAAGGCTGTATTGCACGCCAAACTAAACCATTTGGGCTTAGCTTCGCCGTGCAAGATCCAGATGCCTACGCTGCTGCCATTATTCAACGTCAATTAAAACGTCTTGGTATTGAATTTACCGGTCAGGTAAAACAACCTCAAAAACCACAGCAAGGGCAAAAACTTGCACAGCATCTATCTAAACCGTTACCTGAGCTATTGAAAAAAATGATGAAAAAATCGGATAACCAAATTGCCGATGCCTTATTCAGAGCCGTAGCCTACAACTACTATAAACGCCCTGCCTCATTCCAATTAGGCACATTAGCAGTGAAATCCGTATTGCAAAAACAAGACATTAAATTTGGTAACAGCATCTTAGCTGATGGTTCGGGTCTTTCTCGTCATAATTTAGTTGCACCGAAAACCATGCTTTCTGTCCTAGAATACATTGCCAAAAACGAAGATAAATTGCACTTAATGGAAACTTTCCCAATTGCAGGTGTGGATGGCACAATCAGTGGGCGTGGTAGCTTAATTAATCCACCACTGGTAAAAAACGTCATCGCTAAAACTGGCTCATTGAAAGGTGTCTATAACCTTGCCGGTTTTATGACCAATGCACGAGGTGAAAAAGTGGCTTTCGTTCAATTTATCAATGGCTATTCAACCGGTGATTTAGAAAGTAAGACAAAACGAGCACCACTTGTGCAATTTGAAAGTGCGCTTTATAACGATCTCTATAAAGACTAAAACGCATAAAAAAATGACCGCACTTTGAATATATCAAGTGCGGTCATTTTTCTTTCTATTTAATCAAAAAGAAAAAGCACTAAATTCTCATTGAATTAGTGCTTTTTTTACGATCTTAAACGCGATTAACCTTCATTATGAATTTCAAGGTTGCTTGCATCTTTTTCCCGTTTTTTCTTTGCCGAATCACTCCGTTGAGAAGCGATACTATCAAGGTATTCTGGTGTGATATCGCCCGTAATATATTCGCCAGTAAAGACTGAACAATCAAATCCCTGAATAGCTGGATTTTCTTGGCGTACTGATTCTGTCAGCGCTTCAAGATCTTGGAAAACCAATTTATCTACGCCAATCAATTTCGCAATTTCGTCAACATTACGACCATAGGCAATGAGTTCTTGTTTTGTTGGCATATCGATGCCGTACACATTCGGGTAACGAATTTCTGGTGCAGCTGATGCAAAGTAAATTTTCTTCGCTCCCGCTGCTCTAGCCATACTCACGATTTGTTCGGATGTTGTACCACGAACAATAGAATCATCGACTAATAACACATTTTTATCTTTAAATTCCGCTTTAATCGTATTGAGCTTGCGACGAACTGAACTGATACGTTGTGCTTGACCTGGCATAATAAATGTACGGCCAACATAGCGGTTTTTCACAAAACCTTGACGATAAGGTTTGCCTAAAATTTTTGCAATCTGTAAAGCAATGTCTGTTGAAGTTTCCGGTACTGGAATCACTACATCAATGTTATCAGCTTCCTCAACCCATTCTTTTGCAATTTTTTTACCTAAATGTTCGCCCATGTGAACTCGTGCGGCATAGACAGACACACCGTCTATTGTTGAATCAGGACGAGCAAAGTACACGTATTCAAAAATACACGGATTTAAGACCGCACTTTCCGCACACTGCTCTGCATAAAGCTGGCCATCAAAGGTCACATAAATCGCTTCGCCTGGCGCAACATCACGCACTAATTCAAAACCTGCGACGTCTAATGCCACACTTTCAGAGGCAAACATATATTCCACAGAACCATTTTCTTCTCGTTTACCTAACACGAGTGGGCGAATACCAAACGGATCGCGAAATGCCACCATACCATGTCCAATAATCATCGCTAAACATGCATAAGCACCACGAATATCTTTGTGTGTCGCACGAATTGCATTAAAAATATCTTGCGGATCGAGGTGGTATTTATTCACTCTATCCAAATGATTAGCAAGAATATTGAGAAGAAGTTCTGAATCCGAATTGGTATTTACATGACGACGCGCTTCTTTAAATAATTTATCTTTTAATTCGGTTGAGTTGGTTAAGTTACCATTGTGAACAAGACTTAAACCATAAGGTGAGTTAACGTAGAAAGGTTGAGCTTCAGATACGCTTGAACTGCCGGCGGTTGGATAACGTACATGTCCGAGGCCGGCATGACCTTGCAAACGTAACATATGTTCTTGTCTGAATACATCGCTTACAAGACCATTAGCCTTACGCAAACGAAAGCGATTTTCATCATCTATTGTGACAATCCCCGCCGCATCTTGACCTCGATGCTGTAATAACGTTAATGCTGCATAAATGGATTCATTAACCGGATTTTGGCTAACGATACCGACAATTCCACACATACTGATTGACTACCTTATTGTTTAAAAGTTGAGTTTAAAAAACTAGAACTTGCTTGTAGTTGTTGGAAGAACCATTCAATAATGAAGCCGAAATGAGGAATTAATTTTGATTCTTTCCACCAATCGGTTTGTTCAAAGTTAGTGAAGGTATCCAGGAAGAATAAGATCGCAGCAACGATTAATGCGCCACGAATTAAGCCAAATGCCGCACCGAGAACACGATCTGTTCCGGTAAGTCCTGTTTTATCCACTAATTGGCTAATCACATAATTAACAATGCCACCTACGATTAAGGTTAAAACAAATAAAATGCCGATTGCGGTGCCATTACGCACGTAGTCAGATTCGATTTGAGTAAGATAAGTGGCGAGATAAGGATAAAATTGGCTAGCGACAATAAATGCAACGACCCAACTTGCAAGGGACATCACCTCTCGCACAAACCCACGTAATAAACTCACGATAATCGAAAATGCGATGATGCCAATGATAATGTAATCAATCATTAAATAGTCTCTCAATTAAAAAGGGTCGCTATTGCGACCGCAGTATTTTACATAAAAAAACAACAAAAGGAAAACGTTTGCGTCAATTAAATTTGGGCCCTTGGCTAGATTTCCTGCCAAAATGCTTTGTCTAATTTTTGCTGTGCCTTTTGTAGTACTTCTGCCAAGTGCTGATATGTCGGTTTATCTTGCACAGTTGGCAAACTTTCATGTTGTTTTCTTAAACGTTCACTAATCTCATAAAACCACTGAGAACTTTGCGCTTCTAACGGTGATTTTGCACGTTTTCCCAACCAGTATAAGCCTTGCAATGGTATCACTAATGCACAAAGTGCGGTCAAAATAGCAATCGCTAATGCAGTAAGATCCGCCTTGGCATAAAACTGTTGCCAAACCATCGAAAATACTGCCATAAAAGGCATGAAC
>CABSZQ010000152.1 GCA_902482195.1 uncultured Haemophilus sp. | reverse complement strand
TGTATTAACGGCACACCCAACTGAAACTACTCGTCGTTCTTTAGTCCATAAACACGTTGAGATTAATAAATGCTTAAGCAAATTAGAGCACGATGATTTAACACCGAAAGAACGCGGCATTATTGAACGCTTGTTACTTCGTTTAATTGCTGAAGCTTGGCATACCAATGAAATCCGTACCGTTCGCCCTACGCCATTCGATGAAGCAAAATGGGGCTTTGCCATGATTGAAAACAGCCTATGGCAAGGAGTACCGGAATTCTTACGTCAACTAAATGAACATGCTCGTGAATTCTTAGGCTACGATTTACCTGTGGGCTTACGTCCTGTCAGAATTTCTTCTTGGATGGGCGGTGACCGTGATGGTAACCCATTTGTTACTTCAAAAATTACGCAACAAGTCCTCTATCTTGCTCGTTGGAAAGCGGCGGATTTATTCTTAAATGACATCAAATCCCTTGCCGATGAATTATCCATGGTGAAATGCACACCAGAATTTACCGCAAAATATGGTGAACATTTAGAACCTTATCGTTTTGTGGTCAAAGCGCTTCGTGCAAAACTTATCGCGACCCTTGATTACTTTGAAGATTGCATGGCAAATCGTCCGCCACGCGTAAGCCAAGCAGATATCATCATGGAAGATAATCAACTTTGGGAACCACTCTATGATTGCTATCAATCATTGATGGCATGCGGCATGCGGATTATTGCCAATGGATCCTTATTGGATATTTTGCATCGTATTCGCTGTTTTGGGGTTACCCTTTCACAAATGGATATCCGTCAAGAAAGCACGCGTCATACAGATGCGATTGCTGAAATTACCCGTTATCTTGGTATTGGCGATTATGCACAATGGAGCGAAGCAGAAAAACAATCTTTCTTAGTGCGCGAGTTAAATTCTCGTCGCCCATTAATTCCAACCCATTGGGAACCATCTGCAGAAACCCAAGAAATTTTAGAGACTTGCAAAGTCATTGCACAACAAAAACAAGGTGTAATTGCTTGCTATATTATTTCCATGGCAAGAAGCGCCTCTGATGTTCTTGCTGTACATTTATTATTAAAAGAAGCGGGCGTGCCTTATCACATTCCTGTCGTGCCACTCTTTGAAACCTTAGATGACTTAGATGCCTCTGAAGGTGTAATGCGTCAATTGTTTAATATTGGTTGGTATCGTGGCGTAATTAACAATCACCAAATGGTGATGATTGGTTATTCTGACTCAGCTAAAGATGCGGGAATGATGGCAGCTTCATGGGCACAATATCGTGCACAAGAAGCATTAGTCAATTTAACCGAAGAACTGGGTATTGAACTCACTTTATTCCATGGTCGTGGTGGTACAATCGGTCGTGGTGGTGCGCCTGCACATGCAGCATTACTTTCTCAACCTCCACGCTCACTCAAAAATGGTTTACGTGTGACTGAACAAGGGGAAATGATCCGCTTTAAACTTGGTTTACCCCAAGTTGCCGTTGAAACCTTTGATCTTTACGCCAGTGCAATTTTAGAAGCAAACTTACTTCCACCGCCAGAACCTAAAGCAGAATGGCGTACGGTGATGGATGAGCTTTCTAGCACATCATGTGATATTTATCGTAGTGTTGTTCGTGGTGATAAAGACTTCGTGCCTTATTTCCGTAGTGCCACACCAGAACAAGAACTGTCTAAACTGCCACTCGGCTCTCGCCCTGCAAAACGTAATCCAAATGGTGGCGTAGAAAGCTTACGTGCCATTCCATGGATTTTTGCTTGGATGCAAAACCGTTTAATGCTACCAGCATGGCTGGGTGCGGGTGCGGCAATTCAAAAAATTGTAGATGAAGGCAAAGGTCATATTATTGAAGAAATGTGTAAAGCTTGGCCATTCTTCTCTACTCGTATAGGCATGTTAGAAATGGTGTTCAGTAAAACCGATACTTGGCTTTCTGAACAATATGATCATAACTTAGCGAAAAAAGAGCTTTGGTATTTAGGTGAGAATCTGCGTAATCAACTGAATGCAGATATTAAAACTGTGCTTTCACTTTCTCACAAAGATGAATTAATGGCGGACTTGCCGTGGATCGCAGATTCTATTGCATTACGTAATGTTTATACGGATCCGCTCAATCTCCTTCAAGTGGAACTACTCCGTCGTTTCCGTGAATCGCCTGAAAACCCAAGCCCTGATGTGGAACAAGCCTTGATGATTACCATCACAGGTATTGCCGCAGGTATGCGAAATACAGGCTAGTTACAGCCAATATAAATAAGTGCGGTCAAAAACAACGATGAATTTGACCGCACTTTTTGTTTTGTGTTTCTTGCGGTATCATACGCGCAATTGACTTAATGAAGGAAAACTCAATGACAACTGATATTCAAAAACTCGATCCCGATGCAGCGATTGATCTTGCTTATGATATTTTCTTAGAAATGGCAGGCGAAAATCTCGATCCCGCTGATATTATGCTATTCAATCTGCAATTTGAAGATCGTGGTGCAGTCGAGTTTGTCGAAACGGCAGATGATTGGGAACAAGAAATTGGGGTATTAATTGATCCTGACGCTTTTGCTGAAGTTTGGGTAGGGTTAGTGAATGAGAAAGATGAAATGGATGATGTGTTTGCAAAATTCTTAATTTCACACCGAGAAGAAGATCGTGAATTTCACGTTATTTGGAAAAAATAGCGACGCTTCTCCCTTATATCAATTTACAAACTAAAACCGGTTTAATTTAAAATTAAACCGGTTTTTGCTTAACAGATTCGTGGTAAAGGTTCGTTGCGCGGTAAGTCTAATAAACGACTTTGACCGAAAAGACCAACTGCACGAACTTTGCCATCAGTCGTTACCTCGCCGATTACGGTCGCATTTTCACCTAATGGATGGCGACGAAGTGCGGTCAGAATTTCAGCTGTTTTTTCTTTATCCGCCACAATCACCAATTTGCCTTCATTGGCAAAATTCAATGCATCCAAACCGAGTAATTCACAAATACCGCGTACTTCCTGACGAATCGGTAACACTGTTTCATCAATTTGAATCCCCACTTTCTGTGCCTGTGCAAATTCATGAAGTACCGCATTCACACCACCACGGGTCGCATCGCGTACAGCTTTCACCCCTTCAATCGGACGAATACAATCAATAAGCGGGGCAAGTACGGCACAATCACTGCGTAAGTCCGTTTGAATACCAAGATTTTCGCGTAAATTTAAAATGGTTGCACCATGATCACCCAAAGTACCACTCACGATAATCTGATCGCCAGGCTGAATGCGATGCACGCCCCAGTCGAGTCCGTTTGGAATCACACCAATACCTGCTGTATTGATAAACACTTTATCTATTGCGCCTTTTTGTACTACTTTGGTATCACCTGTTACCACTTGAATACCGGCTGAATGGCAGGCTTTTGCCATCGATTGAATCAATTTTTTTAAGGTTTCTAGCGGTAAGCCTTCTTCCAAAATAAACCCACAGGATAAATATTTGGGAACTGCACCGCATACTGCTACATCGTTAGCTGTACCACACACGGCGAGTTTACCAATGTCACCACCAGGGAAAAAAATCGGATCAATCACAAAACTATCGGTAGAAAATGACAATGTTCCACCTAAAGCATCTAACTCTTGTAAAGCAATGCGAGCCTGATCTTCGCCTTGTGAAAGTATTGGGTTATCAAATGCCTCGACAAAATAATCGCGGATCAACTCTTGCATTGTGGCACCACCATTTCCGTGTGCCATTGTAATAAAATCAGTCATTGTTTTATTCCCGTCTATATTGATAATAGGCCGCACATGCCCCTTCGGAAGATACCATCAATGCACCATAGGCATTGTCAGGATTACATTTTTTAGCAAATAATGGACAATCCGCCGGCTTACATTTGCCGATTAATACATCGCCGCAGCGAGAATCAGGATCATCCGCAACTTGATGTGGCTGGCAAGCAAAATGGGCTTCTGCATCAAAGCATTGATAATCATCTGTCAGTTCTACGCCAGATTCTGCAATTTCGCCCAATCCACGCCATTCGCTGCTGGCTTTCAAGCGGAAGACTTCACTGATTGCCTGTTGTGCTAACTCATTGCCATGTTGGTGTACGATACGTTTATACTGATTTTCCACTTCACAGCGTTTTTCAACAATCTGTGTCACCAACATTAAAATTGCTTGTAGGATATCTAAAGGCTCAAAACCGGTGATCACAAATGGCTTATGATAGGTGTCACACAATTCTTGGTAAGGTTCAGAACCAATCACCATGCTGACATGACCAGGAGCGATAAAGCCGTCAATTTTTACTTGTCCTTGCGACAATAAGCTGTGTAATGTCGGGATGATGGTAATATTTTGGCACACCACAAAAAAGTTTTTTACCTGCTGTTTTTTTGCTTGTTGCAAGGTAATCGCTGCACTTGGCATGGTTGTTTCAAAACCGAGTGAAAAGAACACCACTTTTT
>CABSZQ010000151.1 GCA_902482195.1 uncultured Haemophilus sp. | reverse complement strand
TTAAGAATATCTGCATAAGTACGTTCACGTAAGAAACCGTGCTGTTCGTTCTTTTGTTTAAAAGCTTGCTCAAAATCAACCGAACTTAAGGTTTGTTTTTGTGACAACGTCGCAGCATTGAGTAGCATTTCTGTTGTTTTTAACGGGGAAATGTTAATTAAAAAGCGATCTTCACTCTCTCGCACCAGTAACTGATAGAGTTTATTTAATGCAGTTAAATCTAAATCGAGCTCATATTTTGAGGCTAATGCCAACACATAATTAGCCCAATTTTCTTGTGCTTTCGGTTGTGCAACAGAATAATAGCTTTCAATTTCAGCATAATCAGCCAAGCTATAAAGATCTTCTTCTAACTCACCTAAGGTCGCAATTTCAGTGCGATTACCTAAAATCACCACTTTTAAATCAAGTGGATAACTTGGAATATCACAAGGCAAGGTTTTAAATGGATGGGCTGAATACCAATCAAAAGTTTGCGTTTGTAAAATATGTTTTAAACGTTGCCATAAATCAAATTGGCTTAGCATCGTTGCTGCACTTAAAATCAAAACGCCACCATTGGCTTGATGCACTAAACCTGGTGTGAGCAAAATATCTTGCGAACTAGGATGAACACGCACACTACCAAAAAGGCTAAATTGATCAGCATGCAATGCCTTCAACACATCACCTTGTGCAGCAAAATTATCAGCGAGAGATTGGGCTGGCTCTGTATAAATACGAGGGAAAGAAAAAGAATCTCCCTGCTCAACCACATAATTTACCCCAAAAACTGACCGCTCTTTTGGCTGTTCTTGGCGAATAAGTTCTGCTAATAAATCGGCATATTCTGCTTGATCATCTGCTTTTAAAACTAACAAAGAACGACGAGGTTGTTTTAAAAATAACGAAATCGCTTTTGTGGCATGTTTTTGTAATGACCAAAAATCAGCCTTTTCAGCTGAAAGTTCAGTAATCGATAATTCTGGTTGTAAGGCTTGCCAATTTAAGGCTTGTTCCGAAGATGTTGAAGTCACGACATATCTCGCTTTAATTAAATTGGCGGTATTATCGCACACTTCACACTGAGTGAAAATCCGTTATAAAAATCTACTGGAAAATTTTGTTTAAAGCGCGTATATTCATGAGGTTACCACGTCACTAAAAAGCATAATAAAACGATGAAATACCAAAAATTAGAAAACCAAGAAGCAAACTGGAAATGGATTTATCTCATTCGCAAACATCGTGAAGGGGAAAAAATTACCCGTTATGAAGAAAAAAGCTTAGAAGAAAGCAAAGTTCAAGAATTAATAGAATGTCAGAATTATCCTGAAAAAATCGAGGAATGGATTAAAAATCACCTTTCTCTTGATTTACCGATTAAGCTTGATCAGGCGATTCGTGCAAGACGTAAACGCTTTTTTAATGCAGAAAAACAATCAACGAAGAAAAAATCTATTGATTTAGAATATGGCGTTTGGCTTCGTTTGTCTAAATATTCAAGAAAAATGAAAATGACACTTTCTGAAACCATCACTTATATGATTGATGAACGTGAAAGCAAAGCATTATATGAAAGCCAAATGACAGCAATGAAAGCCGGTTTGAAAAATTTGCTCAATAAATAAGATGAAAAAAAGCCAAGGTCGAAACCTTGGCTTTTGATTATGCTAAATAGAGAAGATTTTGAAACGTTTTAGCGTTTCGCCTATTCCGCAATCGGAATAATTTTTGTGGCGTGAGATCCTTTGTCGCCGTGAATCACTTCAAATTGCACGCGTTGACCTGCTTTTAATGAACGGTATCCATCCATTTCAATCGCTGAATAATGTGCAAAAATGTCTGTATCCACGCCTTCTGCAGAAATAAATCCAAATCCTTTTGCGTTGTTAAACCATTTTACTACACCAATTTCCATAGTAGACCTCTATAGGCTTCGCCCTTAATACTTAAAAACAATAAGACTCATGCCTTATCACCTCAATTGGAAATATATTCAAACATTTTATTTTTTTATGCAACAAGGAAACTTTAAAAATGATACATTGATCACAAAAATTTTTATTTATTTACTGTCAGAAGCTTCTTTCTCACCTTTTTGATGAATTTCACGCAATGCTTTTGCCACAATTTGAATGG
Source organism: uncultured Haemophilus sp. (assembly GCA_902482195.1). Taxonomy (GTDB): domain Bacteria; phylum Pseudomonadota; class Gammaproteobacteria; order Enterobacterales; family Pasteurellaceae; genus Haemophilus_D. The sequence goes on along the minus strand of CABSZQ010000151.1, from coordinate 2,352 downwards.
CTTCACCGCTGCTCATTCCTTGTGCCATTAATTCCTGAATTTGCTCTACTGCTTTTTGTTGCTGTTCGTGGGTTAAATTAATATCTAACATTATTTCTTCTCGTTAAATTGACCAATTAAATAATTCCATCACGTGCTTCCATTGTTCATCTAAACCAGCCTTAATTTCTATTTTGGTAAAATGAATAGGATGCTCAAAAATAAGTGTATCTGCGTGTAAAAATAAACGCTGACAGCCTGAATGTTCCGTCAATGCACGATTTTGATGTAAATCCCCATATTGTGTATCCCCTAAAATAGGATGAAAGATATGTTTCATGTGACGTCGTAACTGATGTTTTCTGCCAGTTTGGGGAATTAGCTTCACTAATGAATATCTCGTGGTTTGATAACGCCCTACAGCATAAGGCATTTCCACAATGTTTAAGCCTTCATAATCCGTCACGGCCTCTTGTGGTGCTTTATCTTCTTGCGCAAATTTATCGGCGATCTTATCTAATTGGATTTTAAGGGGATAATCAATCAGTCCTTCGCCTTGCAAATACCCTCGCACAATCGCTAAATAAGATTTTTGCACCGTTTTCTGTTCAAATTGCTGACACATTAAATTCGCCATTTCACTATTTAAGGCAAATAGCAATACACCTGATGTAGGGCGATCTAATCGATGAATAGGAAAAACATGCTGCCCGATTTGATCGCGCAAGGTTTGCATCACAAACTGCGTTTCATGAGCATCTAGCCAACTACGATGTACCAACATACCCGCAGGTTTATTGACGGCGACAAGATATTCATCTTGATATAAAATTTCTAACATTTATTGATTTTGTAATAAGGCTTCTAATTCACGTAACGGTGTTAATAATTCAACTAAAAAATCTTCTTCTGCTTCTTTAAACGCTTCCTCTAAATAAGGAGACACCGCAATTTTTGAGGGTAACTCAGCGCCACTTTCAAGTAAGGCAAACATTCTTGGAATAAAAATCCATTGCAACCATTCTTCTGGTGACATGGTATCAATAGCAAAAGGCTCTTCACTTAAAAAAGCATCTTGTGAAGGTGGAACCGCTTGCCATAAATCAAGTTTTTGCATAGCAAGTTGTAATTGTTGAAGATGAAGTTTTGTTTGATTACGCATGATTTCCCCTATTTATAAACAAGCGGCGTATTCTACGAGCATCAATTCACACTGTAAAGTGCGGTCAGTTTTAGCGATGAATAATCGAAAAGTCAGAATACCGTTTATCTTCAATATAATCGACTAAGACCCGTTCAACAGTTGCAGTTCTTGGCCCGACTTTTAACCAATCATAAAAGTATTGCAGTTGGTCATCGTTGCCTTCCGCAATGATTTCGACACTTCCGTCTGTACAATTTCTTACCGTGCCTTTAATACCAATTTTCTCTGCTTCTTTCCACGTAAAATAACGAAACCCGACACCTTGTACTCGCCCATATACGACAAATCGTTTTGCCATAATTTGCTCCTTTGTTACAAAAACTTTTTAAAAATTAACCGCACTTTCCTATTCCCATTTTTTAAAATTTAGCATAGCATTACAACCATCTAATTTCATTCAAAAAATAAAAGGAGTAATTATGAAATTATGTAAGTTTGCTTTAGGTGTTGTTGCCCTTGCAGTCAGTGCGAGCAGCTTAGCCGGCATGGTCACCACCTCATCGAACCTTGAGTTTCTTGCTATCAATGGCCAAAAAGCCAGCAAATCCCTTCTAAAAGAAAAAAAATCATTCAATGCTGAAGCTGACCAAACACAACAGGTTGTGGTACGTTTAGGTGAGATCGTCGGTACCGGTTCTAGCCAAGGACTTTTTGAGTCTAACCCTGTTATTGTGACTTTCAAAGGTACGGCTGATGATGTTGTGGTATCTGCAGAAAAAATTCGTTCTCAAGAAGATGGCGAAAAATTTAATGCACAACCACAAATTACCGTTAAAACTAAATCAGGTAATGTGATTGATGCTAAAGTGGATACCTTAAAACAAGAAGGTTTATTCCCATCAGCGAATATTGTTAACGACCTTGCTGAGTATAATGCATCTAATGCACCAGCAGCGGTTTCAGCTTTAGCGGCACCGGCAGTAGGTATGATGCCTGCAGCATCAGGAAAAGCAGCAAAAGGCAAAGTGGTTGTTCAAGGTGAAAACGTTGCAGAACAACAATTACAATACTGGTTCCAACAAGCCGATAAAGAAACCCAAACTCGTTTCTTAAACTGGGCGAAAAAACAAAAATAATCATTTTTTTTAACCGCACTTTGATAAAGAAGTGAGCCTTCCCGCTCACTTTTTTATCATCCAATTTTTAGTCACACAATAAGCAAGGATATC
>CABSZQ010000150.1 GCA_902482195.1 uncultured Haemophilus sp. | reverse complement strand
AACAAGAAGCGGCTTTTAGCCAAATGGAACAATTATTTGAGCAGCTTAAAGTCGCTTTCCCTCATCAGCAAATTGATACGCTTTCTATGGGGATGACCGATGATATGCAAACTGCCATTAAATGTGGCTCAACCATGGTACGTATTGGTACAGCCATTTTTGGGGCGAGAGATTATTCGAAAAAATAATGAATAGAAAATAAAAAAGCGATCAAAATTGACCGCTCTTTTTTATCTGGATTTAATTAAACTTCTTCGCTCTTTTCAGAGAAACGTTCAATCTTCGCACCTAAGCAACGAAGTTTATCTTCAACGTGTTCATAACCACGATCGATGTGATAAATACGATCTACGATGGTTTCACCACTTGCGATACAGCCTGCTAATACAAGGCTGATTGATGCACGTAAATCTGTTGCCATCACTTCTGCACCAGAAAGATGCTCAACACCATGACACACTGCAGTATTACCTTCAATTTCCGCTTTACCACCCATACGAATTAATTCTGGAATATGCATAAAGCGGTTTTCAAAGATGGTTTCAGTGATGATACTTGTGCCTTCTGCTACCATATTTAACAAGGTGAACTGAGCTTGCATATCCGTTGGGAAACCTGGGTGTGGTGCAGTACGAATATTAACAGCTTTTGGACGATTGCCATGCATATCCAAGGTAATGCTATCTTCTGTGACTTCAACTTCTGCACCCGCTTCACGAAGTTTATCAATCACGGCATCCATGGTATCCGCTTTGGTATTTTTACATACCACGCGACCACCTGAAATAGCACCTGCAATTAAGAATGTACCGGTTTCAATACGATCTGGCACAATGCTGTGCTCGCAGCCAGTTAAACGCTCAACACCTTCAACGACAATGTGATCCGTACCAGCACCTGTAATTTTTGCACCCATTTTGTTGAGGAAATCAGCTGTATCGACAATTTCTGGCTCACGTGCGGCATTCTCAATGGTTGTTGTACCTTTTGCAAGTGTTGCAGCCATCATGATGGATAAAGTCGCGCCAACACTCACTTTTTCCATCACAATACGTGTACCTACAAGACGATCAGCAACAACCGCTTTTACGTAACCTTCATCCAGCTCAATCGTTGCACCGAGTTTTTCTAAGCCACTAATGTGAAGATCAACCGGACGTGCACCGATAGAACAACCGCCCGGTAAAGAAACTTGACCTTGATTAAAGCGAGCCACCAATGGTGCTAATGCCCAAATAGAAGCACGCATGGTTTTTACTAATTCATACGGTGCAACGAAGTGATCAATTTTAGAACAATCTAATAATACTGCACCTTCAGCATCACGCTCAGCTACAACGCCAAGTTTACGTAAGATTTTTAAGGTTGTATCAATATCTTTTAGTTCTGGTACGTTTGTTAATTTAACCGGCTCAGTTGCCAAAATTGCAGCAAAAAGAATAGGAAGTGCAGCATTTTTTGCACCTGAGATGGTTACAGTACCACTTAAGCGAGATTGCCCGCCATAAACACGAAATTTTTCCATAGAAAATCCTAGCTAGCTTGATGTAATAGACGATCCATTTTCCACTTTGCAGTGGTATAGGTTTTAATAGTTAAAGCGTGAATTTCGCCAGTTTGAAAGTAAGGCATTAATGGCGCGTAAATAGTTTGTTGCTGTTTTAATTTAGAAAGTGCAGCGATCTCATCGCTCACCACAATCACACCAAAGTGTGCATTTTCACCTTGAGCATAAACCTCATCTACATTCAGGCTTTCTTTTAAAATACGTTCAATTTCTTGCAGTTCCATTAGGATTTCCGTTTTAATGATGATCAATAAAAGTGCCAATCCAATGAGATAAATTCACTAAATCAGCAAGGGTTAATAACTGTTCCGGCGGATTTATCAACCGCACTTTTTTATTTGGTAACTGCTCACTATCATGTAGAAAATCACACAATAATGCAAAACCAGCCGAATCAATTCGTTTAATATTCGTTAAATCAAATTCAATGAAACTTTGATTCGCCAGCTTTTCTGATAAAAAAGAAGCACGTTGCTGCCATAATGGTAACAACGTGTTGCGGGATAGCTCCCCCGATAATTGAAGAGCTATCTTATCATTATTTTGGATTAAATCCCACTTTAACGCAGTCATTCGCTTATTTGCTCAATGTCACGGGTGCTGCGGCAGATTTTTGAATTTGAGCTGTTAAAGCATCAATACCTTGTTGACGTAAAATACCGCTCCATTCGTTTTGTTTGGTGACAACCATGCTCACGCCTTCTGCAACCATATCATAAGCTTGCCATTCGCCAGTTTTACTGTTTTTACGCCATTTGAAATCTAATTTAATTGGCGCTTGTCCACCATTTTGCATGAAGTTTACACGAATGCTTACAAGATTTTTGTCGCCTACTTCTTTAGCCGGTTCAATTTGAATATTTTGATCGGTGTAAGCGGTTAACACTTGTGCGTAAGCTTGTTCGATAAAATCGCTAAATGCTTTAAAGAATTTTTCACGTTGTTCTGGTGTGGTTGATTTAAAGTGTGAACCTAACACCAAAGAACCTGCATAGTTTACTTGCACGTAAGGTAATAAATCATTACGCACGATAGTACGTAAATAGTTTGGATCCTTTTTAATTTTTGCCTGATTGTTTTTGATATCGGCAAATAACTTATCTGATGCTTGTTGCATCAACACATAAGGGCTCGTTTCTGCATGTACAGTTTGAGTCACAAAAAGTGCAGTCACGGCAAATGCCATTACGCTAAACCATTTTTTAAACTGAGTAAATTTCATCATAAATCTCCTAAATAAAGATTATTATTTGGCTTCAGGTTCTGCTTTGTCAGCATTACTGTCGGCTTTTTTATCACCGTAAAGGAACTGGCCGATTAAATCTTCCAATACCATTGCGGATTTTGTGTCTTGAATCTGGCTACCGTTTTTTAACATCGCGGTTTCACCATCATCAAAACCCATCGTTAAGGCGATATATTGCTCGCCCAATAATCCCGATGTTTTGATCGATAACGAACTGTTTTCCGGAATTTCTTTATATTCTTCATTAATCGCAATGCTTACTTTTGGCAAATAAGATTTTTCATCTAACGTAATGTCAGATACGCGACCAATGACTACCCCACCAAGTTTAAGTGGTGCACGGACTTTTAGTCCACCAATATTGTCAAAAGTTGCAGTCACTGTGTAAGATTTTGTTTCACCAAAACCTTGTACGTTTGCTACACGTAAGCCTAAAAACACTAACGCGGCGATACCAAGTAGTAAAAATAGCCCTACCCAAAATTCATATTTAATTGTTTGTCGCATAAAAATACCCTTTTAGCCTGCCCCAAACATAATGGCAGTTAAGATGAAATCGAGCCCAAGTACCACAAGTGATGCGTGGACAACCGTTCTGGTTGTAGCCTGACTGATACCTTCAGATGTTGGAATACAATCATAACCATTGAATAACGCAATCCACACCACTGCAATGGCGAAAAATACGCTTTTAATAAATCCGTTTAGAATGTCATAGCTCCAGCTGACGGCATTTTGCATCACTGACCAGAAGCTACCTGCATCTACACCTTTCCAATCCACGCCAACAAGCGAGCCGCCCCAAATACCAATCGCGGTAAAGAGAATCGCTAGAATTGGCATCGCAATCACGCCTGCCCAAAAACGCGGTGCAATCACACGACGTAATGGATCGACTGCCATCATTTCAAGGCTGGAAAGTTGTTCTGTGGCTTTCATTAAGCCAATTTCAGCCGTTAACGCTGAACCTGCACGACCCGCAAATAAAAGTGCGGTCACTACTGGGCCTAATTCACGTAATAAAGACAGCGCCACAAGTTGTCCAAGGCTGGTTTCTGCAGAAAAATCAACCAAAACCACATAGCCTTGTAAGCCCAACACCATCCCAATAAATAAACCTGAAAGCAGGATAATTAATAAAGACTGTACACCTAATGCGTATAACTGCTTCACTAATAAAGGAAAATGTTGACGAATTTGTGGCTTACCGACTAACGCACCAAACAACATAAAGCCTGAGCGGCCTAATGCACGGAAAAATTTGATTACGCTTCGTCCAAGTGAAGAAATCATATCAACGATCATTTAAATAATTCCTCCACATAATCACCTGCCGGATAATGGAATTTTACCGGACCATCCGCTTCGCCTTTTAAGAATTGCACCACTTGCGGATCTTGGCTCGCGAGCAGTTGCTCTGATGTTCCTTCGGCAATCACATGTTTATCCGCAATAATATAGGCATAATCCGCAATGCTTAATACTTCCTGCACATCATGGGAAACCACAATAGAGGTTAAATTCAGTGCTTCATTCAAGCGTTTAATTAAGCTCACGATCACGCCCATGCTGATTGGATCTTGCCCTGTAAACGGCTCATCAAACATGATTAAATCTGGGTCAAGTGCAATCGCACGCGCTAATGCGGCACGACGAGCCATCCCACCAGAAAGCTCTGAAGGCATTAAATCTGCTGCACCG
>CABSZQ010000149.1 GCA_902482195.1 uncultured Haemophilus sp. | reverse complement strand
ATATTTACCCAAGTGCAACTAACTATCCAAATGGTAAGCTTCGTTTGCTTTATGAAGGCAATCCAATGGCATTCTTAGCAGAACAAGCGGGGGGTATTGCCTCTGATGGTTACAATCGAATTTTAGATATTCAACCAACTGAACTTCACCAACGTGTACCACTTTTCATCGGTTCCGCAGAAATGGTGAAAAAAGCAGAAGAAATGATGAGAGAATTTAAAGAAGATTAAATTCCTAAAGTGCGGTCAATTTTGATCGCACTTTTCTAGCGAACAAAAAGGCGAACCTTCTCAGCTCGCCTTTTTCGTTTATTGTATCAATTAGTCTCGTTTTCTTGCGAGTAACCACCAAATAATCGCCATAAACAAGAGACTTGGCATCAGTGCACCTAAAAAAGCTGGCGCATTAAATACCACACTCATTTGTCCAAAAATTTCATTGACGACATAGAATAAGAATCCAAAGCAAATCCCCGTTACAATTCTTGCCCCTGCGGTAACACTACGTAGTGAACCAAAGATAAAGGATAACGCAAGCATCATCATCACACCTACAGAAAGAGGCTGAAAAATCTTACGCCAATAGGTTAATTCAAAACGGCGAGAATCCTGTCCTGTTTGTTTTAAGAAAGCAATATATTCATACAAACCGGAAATAGATAATGAGGTTGGACGTAATGAAACTGCGCCTAATTTATCTGGCGTTAAGCTTGTTGCCCAATCTTCTGTTAAACGGTTTGTTGTGGTAATTTGTTCTTTTGATACCGCTGAATTATTCACTTGACGCAACTGCCATTGATTATTTTCAGCAGAATATTGTGCTTGATTTGCATGCTTCAAATGAGTGAGGTTACGCTGGTCATCAAAGGTATAAATATAAATATCTTCTAATTGTGCATCATCGGTAATACGACGAACATACACGAAATTATTACCGTCTTTTGCCCATACACCATTTTTTACCGAAAGCATTGAACCACCGGAAAGTGCACGAGTACGCATATCACGGGCAAACTGTTCAGTTTGTGGAATCCCCCACTCACCAATAATCATGGTAAAAAGCACCAGTGGAAGTGCCGTTTTCATGACGGCTAATCCAATTTTAAAGCGAGAAAAACCCGCAGATTGCATTACCACTAATTCACTACGGCTGGCTAAATTACCTAAAGCAATTAAGGCACCTAACAAAGCAGCCATCGGGAAAAAGGTTTCTACATCTTTTGGCATCGTTAAGCCTGTATAAGCCACCGCTTGCCAAATATCATAAGAACCTTTCCCTACGCTACGGAATTGCTCTACAAATTTGATAATTGCTGAGAGGCCAACCAACGTAAATAGCGTGGCAAAAATTGCCCCTAAAATGCTTTTACCGATATAACGATCAAGAGTATTCATCAACATTGTTATTACCCTTTTCTGAATACACGACGGAATTTATGCATAGCGGTACTATCCCAACTATTCAGCACAATTCCTAAAATTAAAAAGGCGATATTTACCAATGGCATTAATAAACCTGCATCAAGCTTACCTGCACCACCCGCAGATTTAAATGAGCTTTGTAATAAGAAGTAAATTAAATAAAGCAATAGTGCCGGTAAGATCTTCGCAAAACGGCCTTGGCGAGGATTCACTTTACTCATTGGTACGGCGATAAGCGCCATTAAAGGCACCGCTAAAATTAAGGTTATGCGCCAATGCAACTCTGCTTTTGCTGCTGCACTTTTATCTTTTAATAATTGCTCAAAAGATAATTCAGCTGCTTCATCACTTCCTGTATTTGTCTCTTGATGACCTAAATACGCTTGGTAATCATCAAAATGCGTAATACGGAAATCAGGAAGTACCGATGTACCTTCTACACGCAAAGTATTTTGTAAATTCAGTACTTGGTCGCCATTTGGTAAAGCTTTTAACTCACCTTTTTCAGCGGTAACTACTGATGGTTTCGTTTGACCTTTAGCTTTCATTTGGAAAAGATAGACATCACTGATTTGATTACCGTTAATCTTATCAATGAATAAGACGAAATTATTGTTGCTTGTGGACATGAATTGACCAGAAGTCAATGCGCCCATGGTAGGATTCGCTTTAGCATCTTCAACAATAGCTGCTTGTTTTTGAATGGCCCATGGGGAAAGCCATAAAGCATTGTAAGCAGCCAATCCCGCTGTGAGTAAAGAAAGAATTAACGCCACGCGAACAAGAATACGTTGGCCCACACCACAGGCTCGCATTACCGTAATTTCACTTTCTGCATAGAGACGACCAAAAGTCAGCAAAATGGCAATAAACAAACATAATGGCAACATTAATTGCGCCATTGTCGGCATCCCTAAACCGAGTAAAGAGAACACAAGATCGGCGGGAACCTTACCATTTGCCGCTGAACCAAGTACGCGAACAAGTTGTTGGCTGAAGAAAATTAAAAGCAAAATAAACAAAATCGCAATCTGGCTTTTAAAGACTTCCTTTGTTAAATATCGGGTTAATATCATTCTTTTTTTTCTAACTAAAAAACACGGGAAACTGGCTAATTTAGATGGCGTATGATACCTTATTTTGACTGATTTAAATAGCAAATTAGCAACATAAGGAAATAACATGAAATATCAAGCAAACTCAACCGCACTTTCTCAATCAACCGATTGCCTTATCATCGGCATTTATGAGAACAACGAATTTACAAAAAGTTTCAATGAAATCGATCAAATCACACAAGGTTACCTCAGCCAGTTAGCTCAAAGCCAAGATCTTTCAGGCAAAATTGGGCAAGCGACTCTGCTTCATTCGTTACCTAATCTTGCGACTAAACGCGTGTTAGTCGCAGGTTGTGGTAAAAAAGGCGAAACGACTGAACGCCAATTTAAACAAATCATCCAACGCGTTACCCAAACATTAAAAGAATTAAATATTCAACAAGCAGTGAATAATTTAACGGATGTGGAAATTAAAGATCGCGATCTATTTTGGAATGTGCGTTTTACCGTTGAAAGCATCGAACATAATCTTTATCAATTTGATGAATTTAAAAGTAAAAAAGCGGATGCTATCTCACTTCAAGAAATCGTTTTTAATACCGATGACGCACAAGTTAAGCAAGCCATCGCAGAAGCACAAGCCATTGCAAATGGTGTAAAAGCTGCGCGTAATATCGCAAATATGCCGCCCAATATTTGTACCCCGGCTTATTTAGCAGAACAAGCTAAAAAATTAGCTGAAACATCAACCGCACTTTCCTTAGATGTGATTGATGAAGAAGACATGACAAAACTTGGCATGAATGCGTATTTAGCCGTATCTCGCGGTTCACAAAATCCAGCTTATATGTCTATTTTACATTTTAATAATGCGCCTGATAAAAACGCAAAACCAATCGTGTTAGTGGGTAAAGGTTTAACTTTTGATGCGGGCGGTATTTCTTTAAAACCTGCCGCAGATATGGATGAAATGAAATACGATATGTGTGGTGCTGCTTCTGTCTTCGGTACAATGAAAGCCATTGCAGAATTAAATCTACCACTCAATGTTATCGGTGTATTAGCGGGTTGTGAAAACTTGCCTGATGGAAATGCTTATCGCCCTGGTGATATTCTCACCACGATGAACGGTTTAACCGTAGAAGTATTAAATACCGATGCAGAAGGACGTTTAGTACTTTGTGATGCGCTCACCTATGTAGAACGTTTTGAACCGCAATATGTGATTGATGTCGCAACCCTAACAGGTGCTTGCGTAGTGGCTTTAGGTCAACATAACAGTGGCTTAGTTTCAACTGATGATGTCTTGGCTGAACAGTTATTACAAGCCGCACAACAAACTACTGATAAAGCTTGGCGTTTACCGTTAAGTGAAGAATATCAAGAGCAATTAAAATCCCCATTTGCCGATTTGGCTAATATTGGCGGTCGTTGGGGCGGTGCAATTACTGCGGGTGCATTCCTCTCTAACTTTACGAAAAAATATACTTGGGCGCATTTAGATATTGCGGGGACAGCTTGGCTTCAAGGTGCAAATAAAGGTGCAACGGGTCGTCCGGTGTCTTTATTAACGCAATTCTTAATTAACCAAACTAAATAATTAATACCTAGGGCTAACGTAACGTTAGCCCTAAAATTTCCCAAAAACCTGACCGCACTTTATTCTAATTCGAATTCCATCAGTAATGGATTATGATCTGATGAAGTGACCACTTCTGATGTCGCGCTGACCACTTTTACGCCTCGCGTAAAAATATAATCCAGTGGATAACCTAAGAATCGCACTCGCTCATCTTGAGAGAGCGCCACAGAATCCAATCCATATTTTTGTATCAGATTATTCACTAAATTCAAGCGATCTTCATTCCATGCATTAAAATCCCCCGCCATAACGATGGAGCCTTGATAATTTTCAATAAGTGAGAAAAGCTGTTCTAACTGGGTTTGATAAGCTGAAATCTCCCATTCAAAATTAATTAAATGCACATTGATAAGCAGCAAGCTATTGCCTTTTTCTAATGGCAAATTCATTACAC
>CABSZQ010000148.1 GCA_902482195.1 uncultured Haemophilus sp. | reverse complement strand
GTACAAGATGTCATGTTTGGTATGGCACACCGTGGTCGTTTAAACATGTTAGTAAACGTGCTCGGTAAGAAACCAGAAGATCTTTTCGATGAGTTTGCAGGTAAACATTCAGGCGAGCGTACAGGTGATGTGAAATACCACCAAGGTTTTTCTTCTGACTTCGCAGTCGGTGATCGTCGCGTGCATTTAACCCTTGCATTCAACCCATCCCATTTAGAAATTGTTAGCCCAGTAGTTATTGGTGCGGTACGTTCTCGTCAAACCAAAAAGAATGATACAGAGCGTAATCAAGTATTAGCGGTTACTGTTCATGGGGATTCAGCGGTAGCGGGACAAGGTGTTGTACAAGAAACCTTGAATATGTCTAATGCACGTGGTTATACCGTTGGTGGAACAATCCGCATTGTGATCAATAACCAAATTGGTTTTACCACCTCTAACCCAAATGACACACGTTCAACAGAATACTGTACAGACATCGCGAAAATGATTCAGGCACCGATTATTCATGTAAACGGTGATGATCCTGAAGCGGTTGCTTTTGCCGCGAGAATGGCGGTGGAATATCGTAATTTATTCAAACGCGATATTTTCATTGATCTCATTTCTTATCGTCGTCATGGTCATAATGAGGCTGATGAACCATTAGCCACTCAACCAATGATGTATAGCATCATCAAAAAACATCCAACGCCACGCAAAGTCTATGCTGATCGTTTAATTGCTGAAGGGGTGATTACCGAAGAAGAAGCCATTGAAATGATGAATCTTTATCGTGATGCCTTAGATAACGGCGATCGTGTAGTGAAAGAATGGCGAGAAATGGATACCGCCCAAATGGACTGGTTGCAATATCTCAACTATGACTGGACATCCCCTTACGAAAGTAAATTCCCACAAGAACGTTTCCAAACTTTAGCGGAGCGTGTCAGTGAATACCCAGAAACCTTACGTGCACATCCTCGTGTCGAAAAAATCTATGCTGATCGCCGTGAAATGGCAAAAGGCGAGAAATTGTTCGATTGGGGTATGGCGGAAACTATGGCATACGCAACCTTATTAGATGAAGGCGCTAATGTTCGTTTATCAGGTGAAGATGCGGGACGTGGCACGTTCTTCCATCGCCATGCCGTTGTGCATAACCAAAATGACGGGACAGGCTATGTGCCATTAACACATTTACATGCCAACCAAGGGCGCTTTGAAGTATGGGATTCTGTATTATCCGAAGAAGCCGTATTGGCTTTTGAATATGGTTATGCCACAACGGATCCAAAAACATTAACCATTTGGGAAGCACAATTTGGTGACTTCGCAAACGGTGCACAAATCGTGATTGACCAATTTATTAGTTCTGGCGAACAAAAATGGGGCAGAATGTGTGGTTTGGTGATGTTATTACCTCATGGTTATGAAGGCCAAGGTCCAGAACACTCATCCGCTCGTTTAGAACGTTATTTACAACTTTGTGCTGAGCAGAATATGCAAGTGTGTATTCCATCTACACCAGCACAGGTTTACCACATGTTACGTCGCCAAGCGATCCGTAAAATGCGTCGTCCATTAATTGGTATTTCACCAAAATCTTTATTACGTCATCCACTTGCCGTCTCAAGTATGGATGAATTAGTAAATGGCACATTCCAAACTGTCATTGGTGAAATTGATGATATCGATCCAAAACAAGTTAAACGCGTGGTTCTATGCTCAGGTAAAGTGTATTACGATCTCTTAGAAAAACGCCGTGCGAATAACCAAACAGATGTGGCGATTATTCGTATTGAACAGCTTTATCCGTATCCACATGAAGATGTGAAGAAAGCGTTAGCGCCTTATGCTCATGTGACGGATTTTGTATGGTGTCAAGAAGAGCCGTTAAACCAAGGGGCTTGGTATTGCAGTAAACATAACTTTGACAGCTCAATCCCTGAGCATGTGAAATTAAAATACGCAGGTCGTCCAGCCTCAGCTTCCCCAGCGGTAGGTTATATGTCTTTACACACCAAACAGCAAAAACAATTGGTAGACGATGCACTGACACTGTAAAAGTGCGGTCAAAATTTTAGTAATTTTTAAAGAAAGAATAATTTAAAGGAAAATAAAATGACAATCGAAATTCTTGTTCCAGATTTACCGGAATCCGTTGCGGATGCAACTGTTGCAACATGGCATAAAAAAGTGGGTGAGACAGTAAAACGTGACGAAGTTTTAGTGGAAATCGAAACAGATAAAGTGGTACTTGAAGTGCCAGCATTAAGTGATGGCGTAGTGGCTGAAATTATTCAAGAAGAAGGCGCAACCGTAGTAAGTAAACAGCTTTTAGGTAAGCTTTCAACCCAACAGGCTGGCGATATTTCATCTGAAACAGTGAAAGACAATGAACCAACGCCTGCGGATCGTCAAAGAGCATCAATTGAAAATAGCCATAATAATTCAGCGGATCAAGGCCCTGCTATTCGTCGTTTATTAGCTGAACATGATTTAGATGCAGAGAAAATTCAAGGTTCTGGTGTGGGTGGCCGTATTACTCGTGAAGATGTTGCACGTGAAGTAGCAAAACGAGATGCTCAAAAAGCGAAACAAGATGTAGCGACAGAGCAAAATACGATTAGCACTGTGGCATATAGCTCTCGTTCAGAAAAACGTGTACCAATGACCCGTTTACGTAAACGTATTGCAGAACGTTTATTGGAAGCAAAAAATACCACCGCAATGCTCACGACATTCAATGAAGTGGATATGCAGCCGATTATGAAATTACGTAAAACATACGGCGAGAAATTTGAAAAACAACATGGTGTACGTTTAGGCTTTATGTCTTTCTACATTAAAGCAGTCGTTGAAGCATTAAAACGTTATCCCGAAGTGAATGCTTCAATTGATGGTGATGACATTGTGTATCACAACTATTTTGATATTAGCATTGCCGTTTCAACCCCGCGTGGTTTAGTGACACCAGTATTACGCAACTGCGACAAACTCAGCATGGCAGATATTGAGAAACAAATTAAATCACTCGCAGAAAAAGGCCGTGATGGTAAATTAACGGTTGAAGATTTAACAGGCGGTAACTTCACCATTACTAATGGCGGCGTATTTGGTTCTTTAATGTCTACACCAATTATCAACCCACCGCAAAGTGCAATTTTAGGCATGCATGCCATCAAAGAACGTCCGGTTGCGGTAGATGGCCAAGTGGTGATTCGCCCTATGATGTATTTGGCATTGTCTTATGACCACCGTTTAATTGATGGTCGTGAATCCGTCGGTTTCTTAGTGGCGATTAGAGACTTATTAGAAGATCCAACTCGTTTATTATTAGAAATTTAAGTATATAGGCTTTTTCTCTTTTGAGGGAAAAAGCCTTTTTTATATCGAAGTAATTAAAAGGGCGGGAACAATGCCCGCCTTTCTATCATCATTAAAATCCAATCTTTATTTAGCTATTTTGCGTACTAAGATTGCTAAGATAAAGGTAATGATGATAACAGGGAAAGTCAGACCTAAATCGCTTTCCCAACCTTTGGCCATAAGAAAACGATAGAGCACGAAGCCGACAAACCAAACGCCGAGTCCAACACTATCAACTGATTTTTTAACATCATGCTGTTTAAGCACAAAGAAATCAGCGATAAGTACGGCGATCATTGGCGCGAATACTGAGCCAATAAAGAACAAGAAATGTTCGTATTCTGTTACAGGCAAAGTTGAGGCTAATATGATGCCCACAATCACGGTAATAACTGAGATTGGCGTGACTTTTAATTGAGGGAAAATATTGTTTAAACTCATGCCGGTGGAATAGGCGGGAAGTGCAGTGTTAATCATGGTAGAGGCGATGACAATTAATACACCAATAACACTGACACCAGCAAGAGAAAGAATTTGTGAAATTTCAGATTTACCGGTCACTAATGCTGCACCTAAGCCAAGAGCATACATCCAGCAGCTAGTCGCGGTATAAGTCAGCGTTGAAAGTGCAGTCGTTTTAAGTGGTGTTTCGCTATTCTTGGTGTGGTCAGATACTACCGGTAACCAAGAAAGTGGCATGACGGCAGCAATTTCTACAGCAGTACCAAATTTAATATTTTGTGCCACATCCATGGCAATGAATGGTTTATTGGCTACTTGAATACTTAGCCACAGCATCAGTAAAAACATGGTGACAAGTGAGAGGCTTTTGAAGATACCTAATTTAGTGAAGCCGAGTAGTAGCCAAAGTATGATGAGTATGCCTAAGCCAAGTGTAAGGAATGGAAAGATGGAAGCATCGGCTGTTTGATTTAAGATAGAAATGACGTCAGCGCCCATATAAATCATGACTGCAGTCCATCCCATTAATTGCATGGCATTAAGTAAAGAGAAAAGCGCAGAGCCTTTTTCACCAAATGAAATTTGTACCGTTTGCATAGCACTTTTTTGGGTTTTTGCGCCGATGTAACCAGCACAGAAAAACATCGAACCACCAATAAAGTGTCCAACGACGATGGCGATTAAACCTTGTTTCCATCCTAGTGGTGCAAACCAAGTACC
>CABSZQ010000147.1 GCA_902482195.1 uncultured Haemophilus sp. | reverse complement strand
CCTAGCTGCACTTTATTCTTTACGAGATTTTTTGAAAAAACGTAAATAAATCGAATAAATTTAGATAAATTCTAATCGCAAGCGATTAACTTTAAATAAAACTTGAATAATTATTCTTTTTTTGAGAATGTATAGTCATTTTTCAAAAATAAATAGGAAAATTTATGTCTCATGATAATTTAAAAGAATTGACCTTCCGAGGAATGTTCCTTGGGGCGTTAATTACAGTGATCTTCACTGCATCTAACGTTTATTTGGGTCTTAAAGTGGGGATGACGTTTGCATCCTCCATTCCTGCTGCTGTTATCTCTATGGCAGTTTTAAAATTCTTCAAGGATTCCAGTATCTTAGAAAATAACATGGTGCAAACCCAAGCTTCATCAGCGGGAACATTGTCTTCTGTTATTTTCGTTCTTCCAGGCCTGTTAATGATGGGTTACTGGCAAGAATTCCCATTCTGGCAAACAGTGCTAATCTGTGCCGCTGGCGGTACATTAGGCGTGCTATTTACCATTCCATTACGTCGTGCGATGGTCGTAAACAGCGACTTACCTTACCCTGAAGGTGTGGCTGCCGCTGAAATCTTAAAAGCAGGTAACAATAGCGAAAGCGACAGTGGTGTAAAAGATATTGCTTACGGTGGTATTTTTGCGGCAACTGTTGCATTCTTAACCAACGCATTACGTGTCATGTCTGATAGCGCAAGCGCATGGTTCTCTAACGGCAAAGCCATTTTCCAATTACCAATGGGCTTCTCTCTTGCCTTAGTGGGTGCCGGTTATTTAATTGGTATCGTGGGCGGTCTTGCAATGTTATTCGGTACATTCCTTGCTTGGGGTGTTGCGGTACCTTATTTCACTGCAACAGGCGATATGCCAACGGATGCCTCTATTGTTAGTTATGCCATGACTGAATGGAAAACGAAAGTTCGCTTTATCGGTGTGGGTACTATCGGTATTGCGGCAATTTGGACATTATTAATCCTTTTCAAACCAATGATTGAAGGGATGGTTCATTCTTTCCGTATGTTAAAAGGCTCACAAGCTGAATCAGAACATCGTATTGATATCGACTTATCGCCAAAAACTATCATTTACATTTTATTGGCGACTGTCGTGCTAATCGTGATTTCTTTATATCACTTCATTGCAGCCGCACCAATTTCTGCTGAGCTTGCCGTGTTGTTAGTGGTTGTGTGTACGCTACTCGCGGTGTTAATTGGTTTCTTCGTTGCAGCAGCGTCTGGTTATATGGCAGGGCTTGTGGGTTCATCTTCTAGCCCTATTTCTGGTATCGGGATCATTTCTGTTATCGTGATTTCACTTGTTTTAGTGACCATTGGTAAAAGCAGTGGTTTATTTGAAACAGCGGACGGTCAAAAATTCTTAACTGCATTGACCTTATTCACGGCATCTATCGTATTAACTACAGCAACTATTTCAAACGATAACTTACAAGACTTAAAAACCGGTCTTCTAGTTGAAGCGACCCCTTGGAGACAACAGGTTGCATTGATTATCGGTTGTTTCGTTGGTGCATTAGTAATTGCACCGGTATTAGAAATTTTATACCACGCTTATGGTTTCACTGGCGCATTACCACGTCCAGATATGGATCCAGCACAAGCGCTTTCAGCGCCACAAGCAACCCTTATGACCACCATTTCACAAGGTATTTTCACCGACCATTTAGAATGGA
The DNA here is from genome assembly GCA_902482195.1 of uncultured Haemophilus sp. Lineage (GTDB taxonomy): Bacteria > Pseudomonadota > Gammaproteobacteria > Enterobacterales > Pasteurellaceae > Haemophilus_D. The sequence continues at coordinate 2,836 of CABSZQ010000147.1, read as the reverse complement.
CCTACATTTTAACTGGTGTAGGTTTAGGTATTGTATTGATCATTGTGGATGCATTCATGCGTAAAACCAGTGACAGCCGCTTTGCCTTACCAGTATTAGCGGTTGGGATTGGTATTTACCTTCCACCATCAATCAATATGCCAGTTGTGGTCGGTGCGGTGATGGCATGGCTTATTACACGCAATATTAAGAGTTATGCAAAACGCACTAACGATACAGAAGTGGAGAAAAAAGCAGAACGTTTCGGTACGCTTTTCGCGGCAGGCTTAATTGTCGGTGAAAGTTTAATGGGCGTGATCTTAGCCTTCATTATCGCGGCATCTGTAACATCTGGCGGATCTGAAGCACCATTAGCCTTAGCGTTAGAAAACTGGGATAATATAGGCGAATTACTCGGTCTTGCCGTATTTATCTTCGGTGTCTTTATTTTCGTTTCTCGTGTATTGCGTGCGAAGAAATCAAAATAATGGATGAAAATAGGCTGTCCTCGGATAGCCTATTTTTCTAGGAGCTTAAGGTGTCAACGCAATCCCCTTATCTAAAAGCAATTATCATCTTCCCATTGGTTACACAGATAATAGGTAGCATTATTGCTTATGTCGCTTTCGGAATGGACTACTGCAAAGAAGGTAACTTCGATGCTGCATTATTTGGATTCTTTCTAACATTCTGGCCACTCACTGTGCCGGCAATAATCAACGCTTACTTTGCTAAATACCGCGGCTATCTACGTCATCAGTGGAATAAAATTCTCATTTTTTCATTCATCATTCTTTTTTGTTATTGGAGTATCGGCAATCTTCTCATCGCACAAAATACCCAATATCTGACTGACCGTATACTATTCGTCTTAGAGGGTTCTGTTATCCTGGCAATCTATACGACAGTCTTCCTCTCCTTGTTATTACCGAAATCAAAGTAGGAAATAAACATGCAATTATCTCAATCTCTTCTCGATCAAGCCCGCATGCTCGCTAATAAAGCGGGAAAACATTTAGCTCGTTTTTACCAACAGGACGTGACAATACAAACCAAATCGGATAACACCCCTGTCACGGAAGCAGATTTATTTGTCAGCCAATTTTTAATTGAAAAACTGACCGCACTTTTCCCTGACATTCCTGTTCTTTCAGAGGAAAACTGCAATATTCCCTTTGAACAACGCCAAACTTGGCAAACTTATTGGTTGATCGATCCCCTTGATGGTACGCAGCAATTTATTGATCGCACGGATCAATTTTCGGTATTAATTACACTCGTGCAAAACCACCAACCTGTACTGGGTGTGATTCACTTCCCTATTTTGAATATCACCTATTATGCCATGAAAGGTTTTGGGGCATTCAAACAAAGTAACAAAGAGATAACTCGCTTACGGCCAAGAAAAATTGATCTTACCAAACCATTAAAAATCGCCGTAGGCGCCACCACCTCACAAGAGAAAGTGCGGTCAATTTTAGCGAAGAATTTGGCATGTGAATTTACGGTTGTTGGTTCGAGCAGTCTAAAAAGTGGTTTAGTCGCAGAAGGAACCGTTGATTGCTATGTTCGCCTCGGTAAAACCGGTGAATGGGATACGGCAGGCGCTGAGATTTTATTAACTGAAATCAATGGAATGATTTTCGATCCGCACTATCAGCCGCTCACCTATAATCAGCGTGAAAGTTTAATTAATCCACCCTTTGTGATGGTGGCAGATAATACACAAAATTGGGCATCTGTCTTTCAATTTAATTGATTGGTTCGATTGGTAAAGTGCAGTAATATATTGCATTATTTAAAAAAACTACTCGGAACAATAAGGAATAATATGCAAACTAATAATAACTGTATCGTGATTTTTGGTGCTTCCGGTGATTTGACTCACCGTAAACTCATTCCAGCACTTTATAATCTCTTCAAATTTGGTCGTTTAAACAAATTCTCTGTATTAGGTGTCGCGCGTTCAGAATTAAACGATGAGACTTTCCGTGAAAAAATGCGTGAAGCCTTACTGGAAACAGAAGAAACCACTCCAGAAACGCTAGACGCTTTTTGTAGTCATCTCTATTACCAAGCGGTAAACACATCTGATGCTGCGGATTACGGTAAATTAGTCCCTCGTTTAGAAGAATTACATACTAAATATCAAACGAATGGCAACACCCTTTACTATATGTCTACGCCACCAAGCTTATATGGTGTGATTCCAGAATGTCTCGCTGCTCATGGTTTAAACACAGAAGAAGAAGGTTGGAAACGTATTATTGTCGAAAAACCTTTTGGTTACGATGAAAAAACAGCACAAGAACTTGACGTTCAAATTCATCGTTTCTTTGAAGAACATCAAATCTATCGTATCGACCATTATCTAGGTAAAGAAACCGTACAAAACCTACTTGTTTTACGCTTCTCAAATGGCTTATTCGAACCACTTTGGAACCGTAATTACATTGATTATGTCGAAATTACGGGTGCCGAAGCCATTGGTGTAGAAGAACGTGGTGGCTATTATGATGGCTCTGGCGCAATGCGTGATATGTTCCAAAACCACTTATTACAAGTTTTAGCCATGGTTGCCATGGAACCACCCGCAATCATCAATGCGAACTCAATGCGTGATGAAGTGGCCAAAGTCATGCATTCTTTACGTCCATTAACGCAAGATGACGTTGAGCACAACTTAGTGCTTGGTCAGTACACTGCAGCGGAAATTGATGGCAAAGAAGTCAAAGGCTATTTACAAGAAAAAGGTGTGCCGGCTAACTCTCGCACTGAAACCTTTATGGCATTACGTTGCGAAATCGAAAACTGGCGTTGGGCTGGCGTACCTTTCTATGTGCGTACAGGGAAACGC
>CABSZQ010000146.1 GCA_902482195.1 uncultured Haemophilus sp. | reverse complement strand
TGTTTATCCACGTGAAATCATTAAAGAAAGCCTTTACTGCAATGCTGCCGCCTTAATTCTAGCTCACAACCACCCTTCTGGTCTGGCAGAACCAAGCTATTCTGACAAAATGATCACACAAAAAATTATTGAGGCTGCTGAGTTAATGGATATTCGCATTTTAGATCATTTTATTGTCGGCAAAGGCACTTGTTATTCTTTTGCAGAACATAATCTGTTATAGTTTTAGGGAATTTGATGATTTTTTTATCGTTCATTTCCATTTAAAGACGGAAAAATCGCTTTTGGACTTGAGAAATGAAAATAAAGTCAGTATAATTTGCGACCTTTAATATAGTAAGTGGGTCGGATACTGCGACCTGACGAGGAAGCAAGCTTAGTTTTAAGCTTCATTATCCGAACCATAAGCTCGAGCTTATATTTAAATTATTGGAGATTATTATGTCTAGAGTTTGTCAAGTAACAGGCAAGCGTCCAGCTGTGGGTAACAACCGCTCACACGCGTTGAATGCGACACGTCGTCGTTTTCTTCCAAACCTTCACACTCACCGTTTCTGGGTTGAAAGTGAAAACCGTTTCGTGACCTTACGTTTAACTGCGAAAGGTATGCGTATTATCGATAAAAAAGGCATTGATGCAGTGTTAGCTGAAATCCGTGCTCGTGGCGAAAAAATCTAAGGAGCTAAAACATGGCAGCTAAAGGCGCTCGTGAGAAAATCCGTTTAGTTTCTACAGCAGAGACTGGTCACTTCTACACAACTGATAAAAACAAACGTAATATGCCTGAAAAAATGGAAATCAAAAAATTTGATCCAGTAGTGCGTAAACACGTTATCTATAAAGAAGCAAAAATCAAATAATTTTGCTGATTTGAAAAAAGCCCGACATTGTTCGGGTTTTTTTATATCACAAATTCATTACCGAGATTATCTATGCCTGAACTTCCTGAAGTCGAAACAGCCCTACGCGGTGTCAGTCCCTATTTAAAAGGTTTTACCATTGAAAAAATTGTAGTGCGTCAACCACAATTACGCTGGGTTGTCTCTCCTGAATTAACAACGCTCAAAAACGTCAAAATTTTAGATACTTCTCGCCGTGCGAAATACCTCATTATTCATACTGAAAAAGGTTATATCATTGGCCATTTAGGCATGTCTGGCTCTGTTCGAATTGTGCCGCACGATAGTCCTATTGATAAACACGATCACCTTGATATTGTAATGAATAATGGCAAATTACTGCGTTATAACGACCCGAGACGCTTCGGTGCATGGTTATGGACGGAAAGCTTAGACGACTTTCATCTTTTCCTAAAACTTGGTCCTGAACCACTTTCAGATGAATTTAATGCCGAATACCTTTTTAAAAAATCACGCAAGAAATCGACCGCACTTAAAACTTTTTTAATGGATAATGCTGTCGTCGTGGGTGTAGGAAATATTTATGCCAATGAAACGCTCTTTTTATGTGGTTTGCATCCGATGAAATTAGCCGAAAACCTCACACGAAACCAATGTGCCTTACTCGTTGAAACGATTAAAAATGTATTAGCAAAAGCCATTACACAAGGTGGAACAACATTAAAAGATTTCTTACAACCTGATGGTCGCCCCGGTTATTTTGCGCAAGAATTGTTAGTTTACGGAAACAAAGACAAACCTTGTCCAAAATGTGGCACTAAGATTGAAAGTATGATTATTGGGCAACGTAATAGCTTTTATTGCCCCCATTGTCAGAAAAAGAAATAGGCGTGATACACGCCTATTTTTTAGAAAAAGGTGCTCCAGAAATGAGAAATCGGCATGGCGAGAAAAAGAGCCGGCAACATATTCGCTACATGGAACATTTGGATATTACAAATGCGAAAGCCTGCCGCTATCATTAACATACCGCCTACCGCCGCAAAATCACCGCGCATTTCAGGTGTCACAAAAGGAATAATAAACACCGCAGAATAAGCTAAAATCACTTGAACTAATGTTTGTGGCACAAAAATACTCGCTACAGAAATGCCAAGCGATGTAGCAAAGATCATCGCGGTGAAAAAATCTAGAAAGGATTTTACAATAAGGATATCAAAATCACCTGTCATCCCTTCATTCATCGCCCCGAAAATACCTGTTCCACTAAATGAAAACAAAATCACAATCGCAACAAATTTAGACAAGAACTCTTCTTGGCTATGCATGCTGCTTGGCTTATCAGGAAACATCTTTTCAACAAGACCTTTCGCTGATGAGGCAAGCTTGTTAATTCCGTGTTCTAATAAAAGCAACTCGCCAATTATCGTCCCTAATAACACCGATAAAATCATTGCTGGCATATTGGTGGTTTTCGCCACCATCACAATGCCCATGCCCATGGAACACAAGCCAAAGATTAAGGTTAAATTAGTGCGTAAACGCTCTGGAATGCGTCCACCGAGCGCTGCCCCAATAACTGCGCCACTGATAATCGCCAGTGCATTAATATAAGGTCCGATAATCATATTCTTCTCCGAGTTGACTTACCCTATTATACGAAAAACAAGATGAAAATCGACCGCACTTTTGGCAATAAAAAAGGCATGGTTTCCCATGCCTTTTGTTTATAAACGATAAATTACCAGTGGTAACCTGCACCAACTGCTACACCCACTTTACCTTGAGTATCACTCGTACCTGCTAAACGAATAATGATCTTACCATTATCTGAAATACGTGACATACCTAATGCCACAGCATTTTGACCTTGGTAATTACCCGCTGCCACAGAAACCATGCTCTTACCAGGAATGTACGCTTGTGGTAATTGAGACGCCGCTAACGCGCTTGCTGTACCTGCATTTACACGTTTACCTAACTTGTTCACTTGACCATTTAAGTGATTGATCTTGTTATTCACGTCAGCTTTTACTTCGTGTAATTGGCTACCGTTTACCGCATCAGTACTGTCTGCCGCAATACGTCCTGGTGCAACATTGGTAATTTGTTTATTACCTGCATCGATACCATTTTTAGTCATACTTGGACCATTTTTAATGGTGACGCCATTGCCATCAATCACAGTATCACCCGCAGTGAATTTATTCGCTGTTACGCTTTCCACTTTAAGGTTTTTCTTAATACCTACACGCACATTACCGCTCTTATCAATGTTGGTCATCACATTATCGCCACCATCAAACTCACTCCAGTTTGTGTTGCTATCTGCGCCTTTCACATTGATTTGGCTATTTAATTTCGCACCGTAAACATCGCCTACGTTTGCGCCAAATTTTAAGCCATCACTTAATGTTGCGATAGTTTCACCACCAAAGTTCATACGATTTGGTGTCTTACCATCAAGATTTGGTGCTGCATCTTTACCACTAACTACTGTAATTGGCGTTGAATTATCGCCTTCACCAAGATTAATTGTAGTCGTGTTAACGGTTGCAGCTGCCACATTTTCAGCTTTTAAATCTTTGGTAGTAGAAATAGTGAAATTCATGCCATCTTGCTTAATTTTGATATTTTGTCCTGCGATATAAGTCACGGTATTACCTGGGCTTACCTTTTGAACAGTTTCACCTTCAGCTTCACCACCGTCTTTATTCACAGTGACATTCCAACCAGAATTATTGATTGCATTTGCAACTGTGGTTGCATTCACCAATTTAGAGCCATCTACAGGTATATCAATTTTTCCTGTTGTATTAGGTGTTAAATCAGTGGTTGCTACAGCATTATAAAGTTGGCTACCGTTTATCGCATCTTTGCTATTGGCATCAACAGCGCCATCTGCAACATTAGTGACTTTGTTACCACCTGCATTCACGCCAGCATTAGAGATTGATACTGTTTTATTTGGATCTTTAACTGAACCATCTTCATTCAAGTTATCCGCTTTATTAACTTCGACACCTGCTGGAGTGATTTTTGTCACATCGCCTGATGCATCTTTAAATTCAGCGCTATTTAACCCTTTTAAGTCTTTAGCTAACTGAACTTCTAATGTATCAGTGCCATCTGCTTTAACATTGATATTACCTGCTGCTGATTTAAAGTTTGTTGACTCTGCTTCAGCTACACCTTCACCTTTAATTTTCACTAAGGTATTCAGTTTATGTTTGTTTACCGTACTTTCATTATTACCTGTAAACTTCAAGCCATCATTTAAAGTTGCAACACTTTCACCGTTTACATCTAGGCGAGGTTTCTTAGTTGTATCATCACCATCTACACCAGCAGGGCCCTCTGCGGTCTTAATTGTAAGTGGATTTGCACCATCTTTACCCGCTAGACCGATTGAACCATCTTTTCCGTTAATTGAAACAGCAGAACCATCTTTACCTTTAACATCTAACGATCCATCAGTACCTGGTTTTCCATCTTCTGCTTTTTCGCCTAGTGTCATATTATCTGATGTCGCAATTTCATAACCATTTGTAATTTGGGTAACCTTAATATTTTTACCTTGATTAATTGCAAATGTTTCATTGCTCGTAATACGTTTATCTGCGTCAGAAAGAGCCGGTGTCTCAGTACCATTCGTTGTTAAATTGAAGCCCATACCATCAATTTTCTTATTGATTGTATCGCC